>DQSS01000143.1 GCA_015663165.1 Arcobacter sp.
TTCGTTAGACTTGAAGTTGGTGAAGGAATTGAAGTTGCAGAAGAAGATTTTGCAGCTGAAGTTGCTAAGCAAATGGCGTAGGTTTTAGAACCTACACTACTTTCTTACTTTCTTGAGACATTTTTGTCTCAGGTGTCTTTCTTTTTTAATCCAAATCTATCCTAATATCCCTAATGGTAAACAATAAAATAAATAATCATCTATAGAAATAGGTACGATTTCATCTCCTCCATAAAATACTATTCCATGTAAAAATCGTTCTTTTGATTCTTTGGCTAACTCTATCATACCTTTTAAATCACCTTTTTTAATGGTCGCTTTTGCTTTAATTTCAATACCAATAATTGAACCATTTCTATTTTCAAGTACCAAATCTACTTCATGTTTACGAAGGTTTCTAAAGTGATAAATAGAAACAGAGTTTTTTGAATAAGTCGCTTCTTTTAATAATTCACTATAAACAAAATTTTCAATAAGGCTTCCATAACTCCCATCTTTATGCGTTAGTAAGTTTTCACTATCAACATGTAAAAGATGAGATGCTAATCCTGTATCAATAAAATGTACTTTAGGTGACTTAATGACCTTTAACGAACTGTTAACATGATAAGAAGGCACAATCTTAATGATATACATCGCTTCCAATAGCTCTACATAGGAAAGGACTGTTTTGTTAGCTATTTGAAGCTTTTTTGCAATGGTACTGTAGTTTAATAATTCAGCATCATAAGTTGCTAACAGTTGTAATAGGCTTTTAATCGTATGAAGTTTTGAAAGCGAAATATTTTTCAATTCTAAAATGTCTTTTTGAATTCGAGAACTAATATAAGCGTCAAACCAATCATCACGAAATGAACGTTCATACTCAACTATCTCAGGATATCCACCTCTAATGACAAGCTCTAAAACTTCTAATAGAGAGGAATAACTTTCTAACTTTAAAAAGTCATCTGAGAATAATTGGTCAATAACATTAACTTTTTTATTTTTTAATTCAGCATTCGCCAAAGGATAGAGATTATAACGTACCATTCTACCTGCTAAAGATTCTGTAACGGTATGCATTCTCATAAAGTCAGCAGAACCTGTAAGTAAAAACATCCCTTTGTCATTTTTCTCATCAACAAAAGCTTTTAGATAAGGTATAAGTTGAGGGGCTAATTGTATCTCATCTAAGACTATTGGTTTTTGAGCATAAAAGAGTAAAAAGTTTTTAGGGTCATTTTGTGCAAGTTGTAATTTGTCACTATCATCAAATGAAATGTAAGCCATGTCTAACTGTTTGGCAACTTTCCTAACAAGTGTCGTTTTCCCAGATTGTCGAGGTCCATTAAGCATAACAATTCTAAAGTGTTCCAATGCATCCACAACTTTTGGCATCATTTTTCGTTCAATCATAAGTTATTATAACTATAAATTCTCAAAATTACAAGGAGTAATTCCTATTTTTACACTTATAAATTCCTAATTTTAAAGAGATAAGTTCCCTTTTTTATCCACTTATCTTCTTAATATAAAAATCAAAATAACCAAAGAGGGATTTTGTTGTAAAATCCAATCTCAATATCATCAGCAGCCACATAGCCATGAACATTACCTTCTAGCTAAGCATCTATCTTAGACGCAGCACCAACTTCAAAGACTCTTTTATCATCAACTATAAAATCACCCTTATCATAATAATGTACTTGATATTTCAATCCAATTTGCGAGACAAAAAAACTTTCACAGATAGAACCAACATTGGCATCAGCACAGAAGTACTTTTTTAGCTAAAATCTGTGCTGATATTTTTTGAAGTATAGGTAAATTCATAATCTGCCTCTGTCTTAAGTTGATTTAATAACTATAGTATTGGGTTAAGACAAAAAATAGCTACTTCATAGTATCCCAAAATCCTTTTTCATTAACAGACTCGATAAATATATCTCCACTTTCATTTCCACACATAATAGATTCGGATATAATATCTACTTCATCACCTAATTCACTACATTCCAGTACTTTACCATTTTCAGTAATTACCCGTATGTCATGCCCAAGAATAAAAAGGCTTGATATATTTCTATCTTCATAACTTCCTAGTTCACATTCCAGTAATTGCAATAACTCTTTTTCATTATAGTCTCTATCTTCTAAAGTAATAAACCCACCATCTTTGTCTTTATATATAGTAAATTCAAGTTCATCATGACTATTAATAAAACCTTTTATTGTGTAGTCATCTTTTTTATAAAGTAAGTCTTCATTATGCATCAACAAACCTTTTTGAATACAAATAGATGTTCATGCATAATAAGTAAAAAATTATAATCTTTAGATTTATTAACCCAAAAACCTGTAGCTTTACAATTATGCTGTTGCTTAATAATATCTTCTTTAAGTTCAAACCCAACATCTAAAAACTTTTGCATCACTTTATATGCCATAGGTTGATACATCTTATTTCGTCTTGTATCTCCAATTAAAATAGCACAATATTGATTTGGTTTTAAAACTCGATAAAACTCTTTAGCTACCTTTTCCATCTCATCAGAAAACTCATCTATATCATGAATATTAGATAAGTCTTCTTTTATCTTTTTATCAGAATATTTTATAATATCGGCATAAGGAGGATGATTTAAAATAAAGTCTATACTCTCGGCTTTAAGCATTTCTAATTTACGTGAATCATTAAGTTCAACTCGAATTTTAGGGTCATGTTCGCACTCAAAATTTAAAGCTTCTTCTGTAAGTGCAATAGCATTTGGATTAATATCTAAAGCTAGTAAGTTACGATTTAAAAGTTTACATTCTATTGCAGTTGTACCACCACCTATCATGGGGTCAAGTACAAAATCATTCTCTTTAGAATAACGTATTAATAAGTTTCTCACAACTTCAGGAGCCCAGTTACCACGATACTTACTTTTATGTGTTGCCCAATTTCCTCTTCGTCTAAAACTCCATACTGTTGTACACTCTTGTTCAAACTCTTTTGGTTCTAAAGTTTTAACTATACTCATATTAAATCCTTTTAATAAATTTAAACAAGTATAGCGATCTCTTATTTAGAGAAGATCTAAATATGACATATTGTCATGTTATTTACTTTTAACACTTTTTTTTCTGCATTCTCTACACCAACTTTGTGGTATTATCTTTCCATCTTCCATTTTTCTACAACCAAATTTTTCTTCTATTTCAACTAAACTATTAGCATTAATTGTACAGTTTTCTTGTGGACACTCTTTTGGTAGTTGATAATCTATATCTTTAATTTCATTACAAGATGACATCAAAATCCTTATTATAATTTTTAAATATTATATAAGTATTTTACTTAATATTCCTTTTTTCATCATATCTAAGTTTATAACATAATTATTATGATTAAATGTCTCTTCAAGTGGATTTAATGCCGTCAACCAACCTTTACCATCTGTAATCCATATAAATTCAATATTTTGAGATTTTACAAAGTCATTTAACCCTTTATATTCCCCAGCTGTAGCTTTCAATTTTGAACCACCACCACTATAATAATTAACCTCTATTAAACATAATCTATTAGTTACTCTGTTATGCAGTGCAAAATCAAATCTACGACTACTCTTATCTATCTCTATTTTATAATTAAAAAACTCTTGAATTCTCTTTTGTGTTGCTTGTTCAATATAAGTATAATCACAATTATCATCACAAAACTCACTTAGATAATCAGAAACAATATCTTCCATCAAACTACCTGTTCTATTTTTTCGTGCATTCGTATCAAAACCAACTTCTACACCAAAACAGTAATCTACTAAATTTTTTATATGTTTGTTTTCAAATATGTCTTTTAAACCACTTTCTCTAAAAAATATCAACAATTCATCTTTGATATTATCAGTTAACTCATCATAAAAAACATACTTTTTATTTTCAGCAACTAAACTATCCATATCTGTAATTATTGGTGTATCTGAAAGCTTTTCTTTTCTTATCGCAACTAAAAGAGGTAAAGCTTTTCTTAGATTAGGATATTCTTCAATTAAAGCTAGAAATTCATTCTCTATATTCTCTTGACCTATAAGATAATTTAAAAGATTTAATTCTTTTTCTACTTTTTTTATATTTACTTTGACTTTTTTAAAATTTGTAAAATAACTCCATGTAAATATAGATTCTTGAAACGTACTTTTTAATTCATTAAAATCTATTTCCATTTTCACTCCTAAATTTTTAATCAAATTTTCACTAATCTTCCCCCGTCCACTACTTTTACTATTTATAAACCGATTAGCTTGAATCTTTTCAATAGTATGTTTTTTATACAATTCATTAATAAACTCTGTATCAGAATTACTATGGAAAACTTGACACCCTTTACTACTTAACTCTTGAAAGACATTAAAAAGCTCTTCTTGTTCCTTATCTAAAAACTCAAACTCACTATAAGAGGTAAAACTAGCAGTCGGAGTAAGAGGGTAATAAGGAGGGTCAAAATAGACTAAATCATCTTTTGTAGCATAATTTAACACCTCTTTATATGAAACATTCAATATAGTAGCATTTTGTAAAGCATAACTAGCAGAATAAATTGTATCAATATCACAAATCTTAGGATTTTTATAAGAACCCATTGGTACATTGTTCTGATTTTTTTTATTAACTCTATAAAGACCATTAAAACAAGTTTTATTAAGATAAATAAATCTTGTAGCACGAGTTATATCATCAAGCTCTAAAAAGTCTTCTTCTCTATCCCAAGCTCTTACTTCATAGTAAAACTCTTTTGTATGTTTTTCTTTAAATTCGGTTAGTTTAGAAATAAGTTCTTCTGGAGAGTTTTTTACGATATTATAAGCATTAACTAGTTCTGAATTTATATCAAATAAATAAACCTTTTGACCATCAAGTTTACCTTGTTTTTGAAGTTCAAAAAATAAAGCACCACCACCAACAAATGGTTCAAAATAGTTATTAAACTCTTTTGGAAGTAAAGGAGTAATCTGAGATAACAAACCTCTTTTTCCTCCTACCCATTTAACAAAAGGTTGTATTTTTAAAATATTTATTTGTTCATAAATAGATTTATTCATAAATTTCCTTTTGGTATACTAAAGTAATAATAACATAATTTATTAAAATATATTAACAATATGACAAATTGTCATATTTCTATTTCTCAATCCTCATCATAGCAATGTCACCATGAACACAATCAAGCTTTTTAAA
>DQSS01000153.1 GCA_015663165.1 Arcobacter sp.
ATGAAAGGAACTTCTGAAAGAGTTCCAAATAAAAACATGAGAAACTTTGATGGTGTTCCTCTTTACCATGCCATCACTAAATCTCTTTTGGCTTCAAAATATATAGATAAAATCGTTATCAATACTGATAGTGAAGTTATAGCCAAAGATGCGAAAGAGAATTTCGGAGACAGCATCATGATAATAGACAGGCCTGTTGAGATACAGGGTGGTGATGTGTCTATGAATATCATTATAGATTATGATTTGAGCCAACTAAAAGGCGAACACTTTTTACAAACACATAGCACCAATCCACTTTTAAGGACTGAGACTATAGACAAAGCTATAGAGGCATATTTCGAAAAACTTGACGATAATGATTCATTATTTGGCGTAACAAAGGTACAGACACGCTTTTATGACAAAGATGCAAATCCTGTAAATCATAACCCAGAAGAGCTACTAAGGACACAAGATTTAGAACCCCTCTATGAAGAAAATTCTAATCTTTACATCTTCTCTAAAGAAGCTTTTAAAAAAGCAGATAAAAAGCGTATAGGATTAAAACCGCAAGTATTTGAAGTGAATAAACTAGAAGCAGTTGATATAGACGAGCCAGAAGATTTTAAACTAGCAGAACTTTTACACATACATAAGGATAATATATGAGCTTAAAACAAAAACTAAAAAACAATGAATTGACAATAGGTTCATGGATTATGATGGGGAACCCTATGAGTGTGGAAGTTATGGCTTTAGCTGGTTTTGAGTGGCTCGTGATTGATATAGAGCATACATCTATTGATATGCAGACTACAGAAACTTTAATTACGACTATACAAGCAAATGATATGAAAGCTCTTGTAAGAGTGAGTAAAAATGAAGAAGTCGTCATCAAAAAAGTTTTAGATATGGGTGCAGATGGGATTATAGTCCCTATGGTCTCTTCAAAAGAAGATGCAAAGATGGCAGTAGATTATGCCAAATATCCTCCTATGGGTAAAAGAGGTGTTGGTCTATACCGTGCGTCTAAATATGGTACAAAGTTTGAAGAATATAAAAAATGGGTTGATGAAGAGCTGGTTATCATTGCCCAAATAGAACATATAGATGCTGTAAATAATATAGATGATATTGTAAACGTTGAGGGTATAGATGGAACAATCATCGGTCCCTATGACCTGTCTGGTTCTATGGGCTACCCTGGTGACTTTGAGAGAGATGATGTAAAAGATGCTGTTGCTAAAGTACTAGATAGCTGTAAAAAGAACAATGTTCCAGCAGGTTTCCATGTTGTAGATACAGAGCCTGAGAAATTGAATCTTAAAATTGAACAAGGGTGTACTTTCATGGCTTATGGGATTGACTATTTCTTTATGAGAGATGCTGCAATGAATGGCATGTCTAAGATCAAAAGGAACTAACATGAAACTGTTTGTATCGACACACCCTTTTTCGTCTACATCAGCAATACCAATGCAACTTGTAAAAGATAATAATATTGAGTTGTCCGTCAATGAACATGGACGAAAAAACAGTTCAGAAGAGTTGGCACAAGATATAAAAGATGCAGAAGTATTGGTTGCAGGTACAGAGAAGATAACCGAAGAAGTACTAAGAAATGCACCAAATTTAAAACTTATTTCAAGAGTAGGGATTGGGCTTGATGGAATTGATTTTGACTTATGTAAAGAGTATGGAGTGAGAGTAGCCTATACACCAGATGCCCCTACTATGGCTGTTGCAGAACTATGTGTTGCTATGATACTAGACCTAGCAAGGAAAGTTACCTATACAAATAATAATCTCAAAGAAAATTCATCTTGGAATAGATATATGGGCACTTTACTTTATGGTAAAACAGTTGGCATTTTAGGTATGGGAAGAATAGGCAAAAGTCTTATTCACTTATTGTCATCTTTTAATGTAAAGTTTAAAGTTTATGATATAGAACCTGATTTAGCTTATGGGAGACTATATAATGTTAACTTTGTATCAAAGGAAGAGGTTTTAAAAAATAGTGATATAGTATCTATAAATGTCCCATTAAAAGAAGACACAAAAGACTACATAACACTAAGTGAATTAAAACTTATGAAAAAAGAAACTATATTGATAAACAGTGCTCGTGGTGGCATAGTAAATGAAAATGATTTATATACCGCTCTTAAAGAAGGTATAATTTCCTCTGCAGCCATAGATGTTTTTGAGACAGAACCTTATGCAGGAAATTTAAAAGAGTTAGATAATTGCATATTGACTTGTCACATGGGGGCAAGCACTATTGATAGTCGAACAGATATGGAAGTACAAGCTCTAGAAGAAGCCATACGTTATAAAAATGGACTTCCTTTAAAAAATGAGGTATTTGAAAATGCGTAAAAAAGTTATAGTCTTTGGGGGAAATGGGTTTATAGGGTCTTATGTAGTTCAGGAATTGCTAGAACGGGGTTATAACGTTGTATCTGCTGATCTAAATTCTTCAAAATATGTTGATGAACAGTATTTTCAAAAGTGTGATATATTAGATACAGACAGTGTAAATAAACTTATAGACGGAGCAAGCATTGTTTATAATTTTGCAGGTTTTGCGAATTTGGATGATGCTATAGCTAATCCTATTAAAGCTTTAGAACTGAACGTTATGGGAAATTTAAATATATTGGAGGCGTGTAAGAAACATCATGTCAAACGTTTCGTTTACGCAAGCAGTGCCTATGCTATGAGTGACAAAGGTTCTTTTTATGGTATTTCTAAATTAACATCTGAAAAGCTTACTGAAGAATACTATAAGAAGTTTGGTTTAGAGTTTACTATTGTACGATATGGTTCTGTGTATGGTGAGAGAGATTATCATAATAACTATATCTATAACTTACTGAAAAAATCTCTTGAAACCAATGAGATAAATCATAGTGGAGACGGTGAAGAAATTCGGGAGTATATTCATGCTGCAGATGTCGCAAAGCTTGCAACAGACCTTATAGAGTCAGATGAGTTTATTAATGAGCATATTATATTGACTGGTGTGGAAAGAATGCAGAGAAAAGAGCTTTTTGAAATGATTAATGAAATCTTAGGCAATACATTAACTATTAATTTAGACAATGATGGATACCACAATCATTATAAAACCACCCCATACTCTTTTCACCCTACCAGAAGTAAAAAACTTGTGGCCAATCCATATATAGATATGGGGCAAGGCTTGCTAGACTGCTTAAAAGACATTGAGGATAACTATGAGTCAAACTAAACACGTATATCTCTCTTATATCTTAGATGAGAACACACCCACCTATGGAAATAGAAACCAGTTTTTTTGTGAAAAAAAATCGGATATCTCTAAGGGTGATGTAGCCAATGATAGTTCCATATCTACAACAGTACATATTGGGACACATATAGACATGCCATATCATTTTTTTGAAAAAGGGCAAACGATTGAAAATTTTGATATAGACTACTTTACATCTGAAAAAGTTTTATATATCGATATGATTCCAAATGACATCATTGTGAAAGATGATTTACTAGAGCTTTTAGATAAGGTTGAGAATAAATCAGAATATGAATTTCTAATTATTAAAACTGGCATTTGTGAGCGAAGAGAAAAAGAGGAATTTTGGAAAACAAACTATGGATTTGACCCTTCCATAGCAACCTATATAAGAGAATATTTTTCAAATATTCGTATTATTGGTTTTGATTCAGTTTCAGTATCAAGTTTTGCAAATCGTATGCTTGGACGTGAAGCGCATAGAGCTTTTTTAGATCCGGAACAGCCCTTACTTATCTTGGAAGATATGGATTTACGAGATTTAGATAAAGATTCAAAAATAACAGCCATGGATATAGTGCCGTTAAGAATAGCAAAATGTGATGGACTGCCATGTACAGTTTTAGCAAAGGTTAAATGATGGCAATTATCGGTAATCTGGAAGTAGTAAAACAGCAGGTAGCAAAGAGTAAATTTAGTGTGGCTTTTGCGTATTTAGAAAAAACATTAATACCAGGATCAGAAGAAAATACGCGTTTATTATCATTGCCATTAGATGCATTTGAAAAAATTAATTTAGATGGAAACAACTTTGGACTTGAACAAGTTTATCATTCTAAAGATAGAGATAAATGTTTTTTTGAATCGCATAGAAAGTATATAGATGTACAGTTTATCTTAGAAGGTGAAGAGATTATTGAAGTGAGAGATACAGATAATTTACATGTAAACTTTCAATATGATGAAAATATGGACTTGATCAAATATAATGATAGTCAAAATACATCTATACTAAAACTACAGAAAGGTGATGTAGCGATCTTTTACCCAGAGGATGCCCATATGCCATGTGTCAAACTAAATCAGTCAGTAAAAGTTGTTAAAACCGTTGTAAAGGTAAAGGTTTGATAAAAAATATACTCTTCGATTTTGATGGAGTGATCTGTGAATCTGTAGATATTAAGACTGAGGCTTTTTATGAGATGTACATCTCTTCTGGAGAAGATATAGCACAAAAAGTTAAATTTCATCATCTTAAAAATGGAGGAATGTCTCGTTATGATAAATTTAAATACTATGAAGAAGTCTTTTTAGAAAAGTCCATAACAACTGAACGAATGAATACCTTATCAACCCAATTTTCAAAACTTGTAAAAGAAAAAGTGATTGATGCTCCTTTTGTTGAAGGGGCGTTAGAGTTTTTAGAAAAGAATGCAAAGAGATATAAATGTTTTATTATCTCTGCTACACCCATAGATGAAATGAGAGAAATAGCAAAAGCTAAGAAAATTGATAAGTATTTTAAAGAGATATTTGGCTCACCTACTAACAAAATAGAATGGGGAAAATATATTTTAAATACATATAATCTAAAGACACAAGAAACAGTATTTGTAGGTGATGCATTATCTGATTTTAATGCAGCAAAAAAAAATAATATACATTTTCTTTTAAGACAAACTAAAGACAATAAAGAATTATTTTCTAATGAAGTCTCTTCTATATCAAATTTAACCTCTTTAATAAAAATATTAAATACATATGAGTAAGAGAATAATATAAATGGTTTCTATAATTATCCCTATATATAATGGAGAAAAGTATATAAGGAATGCTATCACTAGTGTATTAAATCAAAGCTATCGAAATATTGAAATTATTGTTATTAATGATGGATCAACTGATGAATTAGACTCTAGTGATGTACTATCCATAGATACAAATATTCGTTTTTATAGTAAGGAAAATGAAGGTCTGGGAATGACACGTAATTTAGGTATTGCATTAGCTAAAGGGGACTATATATTTTTTTTAGATGCAGACGATATCTTACCTCGAAATGCAATAGAACTATTACGTACATCTATTAGGAATAACGATTTTATTATTGGACAGTGTAAAAGAGTTTATCTAAATAAAAGCAAAAAAATATATAAACAAAATATTTGGAAAAATAATCTTTATAAAAAAACACAAAATAAATATAATTTTATTATTGATACTATTGCTACAAATAAATTATATAAAAAAGATTTTTTAATCCAAAATAACATTCAATTTTTAACAGGTTTATATGAAGATAAATTATTTGTATTGAAAATTTTTGAATTATGTACAAAATTTACTTTTATTAAAGAAATTGTATACTACTGGCAGATACATCATGATAGTACAAGTATAACAAATTCACTAACTATATCAAATTTAAAAAAAAGGATGAAGGTAAATAACTTATGTCTATCCTATACTGAGGATAAACAGTTAAAATCTATACTCATTCATAATATTATTAAACATGATTTTAAAGTCTATATAAATAAATCATTACACTACTCAGATAAGCAAAGGGATGAATTATACGTACTTTATAGATCATTTTACAATCAATACAAAAATGATATACATAATAATCAATATTTTGTGGATAGAATCATTATTGAGAATATGGATAATAAAAGTTTAATTTTAAAAGAATTTCAGCTTATAAGCCTAGAAAATAGTGGTAAAAATCTTATCTTAAAGTTTAAAAAATATTTACGATATTCTCTCTATTTTTTGAAGGTAAAATTTTTATGAAACAACTTATACTTTATATATTTTCTCTCTTAAATTATATCTATCCAAAATCTAAAAATAAAATAATTTTTATAAGTTCTCCTGATTTTTCGGATAATAGTTTTGCTTTATTCAAACATATGATAGAGAACACTAAGAAAAAAAAGAATTATACTTGGCTAGTAGATAATATAAAAGATAAGGAATTATATTTAGATATGATAGATAAAAATATTAGCTTTACTCATGAGGCTTTAAAACAAATCCAAATTATTGATAAAAAATCATTTTCAGGTATGTGGATATTTATAAGCACTAAATATATATTTTTCACCCATGGCTTCTATACTGGAATGAGTTTGCCTAAACAGCAAGTACGGATTAATCTTTGGCATGGTATGCCTCTGAAAGCTATAGGTTATTTAAACAAGCATGGCAACGATGCAACTATACCCAAACCATCTATAGTACTCGCGACATCAGAACTATATCAAGATATCATGGGGAAAGTATTTAAGGTAGCTAAGGAAAAAATATTAATTACAGGACAACCAAGATGTGATTTATTCTGGGAAACCCAGGATATATTAAAAAGGTTTGGTATCGAAAAGAATAAATATCAAAAAGTTATTTTATGGACACCAACGTATAGATATGATAAAAATTATAAAATAAAAGATGGTATATTTAATGATACATTACCCTTGCTAAAGGAAGATGATTTAATAAAATTAAACAGTTTTTTAGCTTCCATTAAAAGCTATATGGTTATAAAACTACATCCTATGGATATCCTTAATACTTATAGTTTTGATAACTTTTCTAATATTAAAATACTTAAAGATAATGTATTTTTACACGAGGGATGCCAACTTTATAGTCTCTTATCAGAGATAGATATATTGATAACAGATTTTTCTTCTATATATATTGATTTCTTGTTACTAGATCGACCTATTATTTTTGCTATAGATGATTTTGACGAATATACAAAAACAAGAGACTTCGTTTTTCAATCACCAAAAGACTATATGCCTGGCTCTTTGGTCGATAGTACCCAATCATTAATAGCAATACTAAATGATATAATTATAAATGATAATGATTTGTATACCGACAAACGAAAAAAAATTAAAAAAGAATTTCACAAATATGAAAACTCTTTTTCTAAACGATTGATAAAAAATTTAAAGTTATAATATGAATGAAAATAAAATAGACTTTGTCCTACCGTGGGTAGACC
>DQSS01000360.1 GCA_015663165.1 Arcobacter sp.
AATGTGCGTACCTTTTGAATACTTGTTTTTGTTCGGTGTAGTCATGCTTTAAGATACCTTTTTGGCTCTTAAAGTTTACTAGACCCTATATTTTTATGTTCATCAGATATACCATCGTAAAAATAGTCTAGTATATACAAATCAAACTCATCAAAAGTAGTCACCTTTTCTTTTATATACTCTATCCCAAATTCATTAAATGTAGTAATAACAGAATGTATCTTTAATTCTTCCTCTTCAAGATTGATAACTCCTGCAAGATGCATTTTCTTTGATAACATTCTTGGTAAACCATATTCTTCTAGCTGATAAACTACAGATGGTAAAAAAGCATGCGATATTTTAGCAATAAATGGTGAAATATCAATATTTTTATCTGAAAATATGATTTTTTGTAAAATATTTATATCTGAAAATAGAGCAGAGAGCTTAAAGGTTACATTTCGTTCAAGCTGGAAAAATAAATCTATGCTTATTGATTTTTTAGCAAGGAGAGATAGTAACTCAGGAATTGTTTTTTTCCAGTTTAAAGACAATACTTGGGTAAAATAAACAAAATCTGAATATTTAGTATCCCATCCTGCTTGTATACCAATTGCTCTATATAGTGGATTGCTCCAGTTTTTAGGGCTACTGTTTAAGTGTGCTAACCCATTCCAAGTCTTAGGATTATCTACCATATCAATAGCTATTTTTTCTATTAACTCTCTATTGGACTGAAAAGCATTTTCTCTAATTAGTTTTTCATAAATATCTTCACCCAGTATGTTATACATATTTTCTTTATGCTCTATTATTTTAGCAATTTGTTCTTTTGTTAAAGCATCCTTATATTCTTCTTCATCTACATCAGGAATACTGTTTTCTGGGAACTCTATTGTCAGTTGAGTAACATCTTCTACTGGTGGTTTATCAAATAGATAAACATGCCCAACAAAATGTTTAAACATACGACCGCTTCTGCCTATAATGTTTTTATATGTAAAACTATTTAACTTATAGCTTCCATTTTTATTCTTCCATACTATTACATTTTGAGCAGATGTATTAACTCCTTCTATAATAGATGAAGTCGAAACTAGATTATTTAAACCTTGGTCATCTTCAAACATTTTTATCTGTATTTGGCTTAATGAACGATGGAGCCTTCCATTATGGATTCCCATTCCTCTTCTTACAACTTTAGTTAAATTCCAATCTTTCTCATAATTTTCAGCAAGCCACTTAGCGAATAATTTCAATTTCTTTAAATCACTTTTCGGAAAGCTATTTTTAATAAGTTCAGATACAGTCTTAATTTCACTATATGTTCCTGCATATATTAAAGTCTTTGTTTCTTTATGTGTGTTTAGTATTTCTATAAGTTTTTCATTTTTAGTATTTGGTGTTACCTCTTTATAAATATCATGTTGTGATAAATATACAGTATTAAAAGTCAAGGGTATAAATTCCATATCTTCCGTAAATATGTTAGAGTTTAATTTTTCAATGTTTGGGGCTAAGTAGTACTTCTGTTTTGCTTTTTTACCAAGTTTTAAAATGACTTTTTGAAGTGTTGAAGACCGTTCTTTATCAAAATCAAAACTAGCTTTATAAAATTCATCTATGACCAATAGGTCTAAGCTTTCTATAACATCTATATATCCAATAGCTCTTTCTTGTGGGAAAATAAAAATATTTTTGTCTGAAAGTTCCACATCAGTTGTTGTAATGATTTTATACTCAGAAGAGAATTTTTTATATATTCTTCTTCGTATTTCATCAGTCAAGGCAATTGTAGGAACTATAATCAATATATTATCTGGTTTTTTTATAGATATATAGGAGTCAATAATAAAGCTCTTTCCAAAACTAGTTGGAGCACTTATTGCAAGATTCTTACCGTCTAAAAGCTTTTTTAGAAGGTTTGATTGTTCTCTATGCAGGGTTAAAGGTTCTTCACTACCTGTATCTACTTTGAAAATGTCATATACAAGTCTATCTTCTAAGATAGCATTATCAATATTGATATAAGGGTATAGCCCAGTAAGACGAATTAGATGGTTGATGATTGGTGTGTACTCTATGTTATTTTGCTTTAGATAATTAAGAAGTACTATTAATTGATTTCGAGCATTATCATCATTATTTAACTCAAGATGACTGTTTATTTCTTTGCATTGATTAAAAACATCCATTAGCTTTCATCTCTTTCAAACATAGCTTTTGTGTAAAATCTTTCTACAAGTTCTGATTTATTAGGAATAGGAAAAAGTATCAAATGAAATTTTATTTCTTTGTACATGTAAATACTTTCTAACTTGCTGTCTTGTTTTTTCATAAATACTTCAGCTTTTTTAATATGTTCCTTGGCGATCTTTATTTTGTAATCCTCAAAACTATCTAGATTATCTTTAGTGATCTCACATTCATGAAGTATGAGTATAGGAACATGTAAGTGCTGTTTTATATCATCAAGAGAAATGCCATCTGAAAGTTTAAGCTTGATTTCTTCAAGTAAAGTTTCATCTTTTATAAGTAAGTCTAAATCTTTAAGTGAAGTAACAATATTTAGCTCTTTTCTTAGCTTATCATCGATAAACATATTATAAACAGATTCAACAATTGAATCTA
>DQSS01000029.1 GCA_015663165.1 Arcobacter sp.
ATTTTATTTGTATCCTAATGCCTTTTGTATTAAAGTTATATCTTCAATAGTTTTTTTTAGTTCAGAAATTGTTAGCATATTTGGTCCATCACTTAATGCTACTGAAGGGTCAAAATGTGTTTCAAAGAAAAATCCATCTACACCTACCGCTGCTGCTGCTTTTGCAAGGCTAGGAACTATTGCACTATTTCCACCTGTAGTACTTCCTGTACTTGGCACTTGAGCAGAA
This sequence comes from Arcobacter sp., assembly GCA_015663165.1. Taxonomy (GTDB): domain Bacteria; phylum Campylobacterota; class Campylobacteria; order Campylobacterales; family Arcobacteraceae; genus CAIJNA01. The sequence goes on from DQSS01000029.1 coordinate 230, forward strand.
TGTGTTGCGTCAAATATTACAGGTGCAAATTCTCTCATAGATATAAGGTTTTTCATATCTACTATTAAAGAACCATATCCAAATACATTTCCTCTTTCACAAAGCCATACATTGTTTGAAGATGAATTTTTATAGTTTACTTCTGTACAACCTCTCATCTTAAGTACTTTTGCAACTGGATGTTTCATAGATTCACTTGCTAGGAATTGACCTTTTTTTATGTTTACTATTGCATTAGATTTACCAGCAGCTACTAATAAATCTGTTTGTCTACATAAAAATGCAGGTATTTGAACTATATCAGTTACTTCAGCTGTTGGAGCTACTTGATATGTTTCATGTACATCTGTTACAAGTTTGTACCCAAACTGTTCTTTTACTTCTTGTAGTATCTTAAGACCCTCATCTAAGCCAGGTCCTCTAAAGCTATCCAAACTTGTACGATTTGCTTTATCAAAACTTGCTTTAAAATAAAACTCTATATTTTTATCATCTTGTAAAAACTGTAATTCTTCTGCTATTCTCATAACATTATCTCTACTTTCTATTACACAAGGTCCTGTTAATATTTTCATATTTAGTATTCTCCTTTAAAAATCTTATTAAACATATTTTTTTCTTTTCCAAAATATACATAGTAAAACTCATAAATATTTTTAGCAATCCATTTTATATCCTCTTGCGCTTCTTCAGTTGAAGCAAATAGAATCTTGTCTTCTATTTCAAGTTCCATATCCCAAGAAGGCAATAGAAATTTTTCTTCACCTCTTAACAATATAAGAGGAAGAACCTTATTTCTCTCTTTCCAATTTGTTCTTGAACGTCCTAATATATCTAAAGTAACAACTCTATTTTTATTTGTTCTTGAATTCCATACAGCATATGCTTTTTCTTTGTTTATTGTAAGACCAAATGTTATTGGATTTGAACCCATTTTATTTTTGATTTTAATTAAAATTTCATTTACAAAATTTGCATCTTGTTTATCTTTTATTAGGTTAAGGAATTTATTTGAATATGGAGCAATAAGTGCATTTGTTGTTTTATCAATAAGTACTTTAGATGGTATAAAAACCAAATCAATTTTAGCATTTTCAAATATAGATAAATCTGTCATTTCACTTTCTCTTGATATTGTAATAATATCAGGGTTTAGTTTTCTAGCACTTGTAAGAATAGATAAATTCAGAGTATCACTAGAAGTCCTAGCAATAATCGCAGATGCTTCCATAATGCCAGCTTCTTTTAAAAGCTCTTTTTCATCTCTACCTTTTACTTTTACTATATCTCTCATATCTTCTGGTATTAGATTTATATCTTCTTCAAAAGGTTTCATAAACACAACTTCAATACTATTTTCAATAAGTACTTGATGTATTTTTCTACCCAATTGTCCAAACCCATAAACAATATATTTTCCTTTTGGAAGATCAACTATTTTATCATCAAGTGTACCTATGCCATGAATCCATTTTTCTAAAATAAGTAAATTTGGATTTCGTAACGCCGTATCAACTTGTTCTGCAATAATCTCAAATGGATTTTCAACAATCTCAACACCTAAATCTTTTAGATTTTCAGTTTGAATGTGAGTAGTTGATTTAATAGCTAAAGTTACATTTTTATTTAAAAGTTTTGCTGTTAGTGCAACTCGTAAATTTAAATCATCATCAGCAAACAATGATACAACAGCTTTACAGTGTTTTGAGTGAAGTCCTGCTTTTTCTAAAGCAAGTGGATCATAAACATCTCCCATAAGACATGGTACTGTTGGAGTATAGTTTTCAAGGTTTAGTTCATTTATTTTATTTTCATCTTTTTCTATTACAACTGTTCTAACACCCTCTTTGTTTGCTTTTTTAATAATCTCACTTGTAGTATAGTTATATCCAAGTACGATAAGAAAACTTTGATTCATATTTTTGATTTGTTTTAAAAATCTATTTTCTGCAAGTTGAGCGATAAGTAGTTTATCTTGAAAAAGAGTTATGATTAAACCAAGAGAATAGAACCATCCCATAACTGTCGCGTATACAATCATAGACATCCATATTCTTTGAGCATAAGTAAAGGCATAGGGAATTTCACCAAAACCAATAGTTGTGGCTGTATAAGTTACTATATAAAAGGCATCAAATATATTCATATGATATACTTGACCATTATTATCTATACCATCTATAAATAGAAGTCCTATTATAGCAACAGTATATGTAAAGATAAGCACCATAAGTGGTGCTCTCATTCTATGTAATACAATCCATAATGCACTATTGTTCATAGATTAGATTACCTTTTTGATTTTAAAGTATCACCAATATATAAAATTACAGAAGTAACATTTGCTACTAATGCTCCACCAGCTAGTGATATTACTAGAGTAATCATTTCTGCATCCATTGTGTATACATAAATACCCATAGTCCATACAGTTGCAGCTGCTATAAGCTGTATATCTGCTACTAAAGATGTTGCAAGAAGAACTGAGCCCATTTGAGTTTTGTCTCCTAGCTTCAATGTAGTAGCAATAAGATTTACAACAATTGCTGCAAATAGTTCATATTTACTATGGTGTGAGATATCTGTCATATCTCCATAGAAGAAACCAAAATTTAATGTCATAGCTAGTATGATAAAAAAACCTGAAATTACTTTTTCTAAATTCATTTGATTTCTCCTGAGTGATTAATAAAGACCATACTTGTCAGATTCTTTCATTTTGTAAAGAACTCTGAAGTTATCATCTAAGTCATAAAATACTTTAAATACTCCACTTTCTTCTTTTAGTTCAGCAAGTGCATCACCAATTTCCATTGGTTTATAAGAATTTAATCTTATTGGTACTATCTCATTTTCTAATTTTTCTAATTCTACTGCAACTAAATCTTCTTCATCTGATATTACTACTTCTGTTAGTTTTGTGTTACTGTGTGATTTTATTTTATCTGCATGTCTTCTTAATATTTTACATACTCTGTCTGTTGCAATATCAATTGCGTTATGTAAATCTTTATCTCTTTGTTTTACTACAATTGTATCTTGATGTGCTACATTTAATAAATACTCAAATGTTACTATATTTTTTCCATTCTTTTGTTCTTGAGAAATAATTGCATTTACTGAAATGATATCTAAGTTATATTTACCAAATGTATCTATTGTACTTTGGATTTGATTTTTTAATTCGTCTGTTAGAGTTATGTGTCTACCTACTATACTTATATTCATAATATACTCCTTGTTTGTATATATAAAATTATACAATGTTTTTTAAAAATAACCAAGCTAATTATAATAAATTTGTATATTTGTAATTTATATGTTGCCTATGATTTCTCTATTACCTTTTGTATTTGGGGCAGATAATATTCCTGTTTGTTCCAACTGTTCTATTATAGTTGCAGCTCTATTATAACCTATCTTAAGTCTTCTTTGAATATAAGAAATTGAGCTTTTGTTATCTTGGAATACTATAAGTTTTGCTTGCTCATATAAAGCATCAAGCTCTCCAACATCTCCACTTATATCCATACTTTGAGCATCTGTTTCATTTTTAATAAATGACATATCGTAGTTTACTTCTCTTTGGTCTTTCAAGAAATCAACCACCTTATCTATCTCATCTTCACTACTCCAAGGAGCATGAACTCTTACAAGTGTACTCGTACCAGGAGGTGTAAACAACATATCTCCCTTACCTAAAAGTGACTCTGCACCCATAGAATCAAGTATAATTTTAGAATCTATTTTTTGCCCTACTTTATACGAAATTCTTGAAGGCAGGTTTGCTTTTATAAGCCCTGTGACAACATCAACAGATGGTCTTTGTGTTGCAACTATTAAGTGTATTCCAGATGCTCTAGCCATTTGTGCAAGTCTTGCAACACTATGTTCAACTTCTTTTCCACTAGTCATCATAAGGTCTGCTAACTCATCTATAATTATAACTATATAAGGAAATTCATCATATCCATTCTTTTTTGCTTTTTCATTATAGTTTTCAATATTTTTAGTACGAGTATCTGCCATCATTGCATATCTTTTTTCCATCTCTTTTACCATATTTACTAAAGCGTTTATTGCTTCCATAGGCTTTGTAATAACTGGAGTTAATAAATGTGGTATATCATTGTACATAGAAAATTCTAGCATCTTTGGATCTATCATTATTAGTTTTAATTTATCTGGAGAGTTTTTATAAAGTAAAGATAATATCATCGAATTTATACCAACAGATTTACCACTTCCCGTAGTTCCTGCTATTAGTAGATGTGGTAACTTTTTAAGATCAGTTATAAATGGCTGTCCAACTATATCTTTACCTAATATCATTGTAAGAGGAGATAAACTATTTTGAAATAAATCACTCTCTAAAATCTCTCTTAAATATATAGTTTCAGTATTTACATTTGGTACTTCTATACCTACTACATCTTTTCCAGGAATTGGTGCTTGGATTCTTATAGTTTCTGCTTTAAGTGCCATAGCTAAGTCATCTTGTAAATTTAAGATTTTAGATACTTTAACATTTGGTGCTGGTTTGAATTCAAATGTCGTTACAATAGGTCCTGTGTATGTTCTTACTACATCACCTTCAATTTTAAATTGTCTTAGTTTATCAAGTAAGTCATATATCTTTTGATCAATATAAGCTTCATTGACTTTAATCTTTGATTTTTTGCTTGGCTTTTCAAAAAATTCTACGGGCGGAAGTTTGAAATCTTTTGGTTTTTCACTTTTTCCTACATCCATATCTTCTAAAAGTTTTTTATTTTCTTCTAGTTCTTCTACTATTACTGGTGCTTTAGAAGTAGTACTTTCTTCTGTTTTATTTTCAGATTCACTAACTGCAACATATTCTATTTTTTCTTCATTTATTTGAATAGTATTTATAGGAGGAGTAGAAATATCTTCTATTACTATTTCAGCAGTATCCCCTATCTCTCTTATTACAACTTTTTGTTCTGTCTCTTTTTTAGTTTTTAGTTCTTTTTTTGGTTTTTGTATTATTTTAGCTTTAGGAGATGGAAGCATTGTTTTTATATTTATTTTAGAAAATAGCTCTTCTACTTTGTTTTTATACTCTTCAAATAATACATAAGAACTCACCCCAAGTCCTATAATAACAAATATCCAAAGTCCAGCAAGTCCTACATATGGGCTAAGTGTAGATATGATTATATTACCAATTTCTCCACTTAAATCTCCAGAAAATACTAAAGATTGAAATACAAGTAATGTTATAAATAAAAATAAACTTGAAATAGATTTATTTACAAGATTTTCAATATATGAAAAGTTTAATTTATACATTGGATATAAAAGTACAAGTAAATAAACATACGATAAGTATCCAAAATAAGTATGTGAAAAATTAGCTACAGTAAATCCAACAATACCAACAAGTTCTTTAGATGGTACAAATATTGAAAATGAAAAATAGATTAAAAGAAAAGTTGAAATGAAATATAGAATTTTAGTAGCTATTATTTATCCTTTAGTAGTCGTGAAATTTTTGCTTGTAGTTTCATCCATGGTCTGTGTTCCATAAGTGGGAATCCTGCCCATTGTTTTTTAGGCTCAGTGATAGTTTTAGTTACTCCACTTTTTGCAGAAATAGTTGTAAAAGGAGCAATTTCAAGATGCCCAGCAACTCCACTTTGAGCTCCTACGACTACATACTCTTTTAGTATAGAAGAACCAGCAAACCCACACTGACCTGTGATAATTGAACCATGTCCTATTACACAGTTATGTGCTATATGTACAAGGTTGTCTATTCTAACGCCATCTTCTATTATTGTTGAAGAAAATGCTGCTCTATCTATTGAAGTATTTGATCCTATTTCTACATCTGAACCAATTTTTACATTTCCATTTTGATAGATTTTTATATATTTACCTTGTGCTGTTGGAGCAAATCCAAATCCGTCAGAACCTATAACAGTCCCCGCATGAATCATAACATCACTTCCAAGAGTACAATCTCTATATATCACAACATTTGGATATATAGTACAGTTATCTCCTATAGTTACATTGTCACCTATAAAAGTCCCTGACATTATAGTACAATTCTTTCCAATTTTACTATTAAAACCAATATTCACATTGTTCATAATAGTAGAATCTTTTCCTATGATGGCCTTTTCTCCTATAGTTTCAACAATTAAAGGTTTAAAATAATAACTTGCTTGGGCTAAAGAGATATATGGTGCATCACATATTAGTGCTATTGTATTTGAGGGTACTAAAGATGCAAGGTCAGCTGTTATAAATATAGCTGTTGCTTTTGTATCTTTTAAATCAGATAAATATTTTTTATTTTCTAAAAAAGTTATTTCATTTGTTGAAGCATCTTTTAGCGTATTTAATCCAAGAATGTCGATATTGCTATCACAGTTTATATCTAGTTTTTTAGCAATATCTTTTAATAACATTCTTTATTATCTCTCCATAGCCACAACACCAGATCTAACTATTTCAATCGGGTTGTATTTTTCCATAACTTTTATAAGATTTGCAATTCTTTTTGGCTCATCAGTTGCAGAGATAACTATTGCATCATCAGTAACATTTTGTATTGCTCCATTATATGCTCTTACTAAAACATCAACATCACTTAAACTTTGGTCAAGTGGTATTTTTATAAGTACTGTATCTTTTTCTATAACATTTGCATGTTCAGTTACTTTTAGTACAGGAATTAGTTTATTTAATTGTTTAACAATTTGATCTATAACTCTAGCTCTTCCCATAGTAATAATAGTAATTCTTGAATACTCAGTATTTGGAACTGGTGCTACTGTTAAACTATCTATATTGTATCCACGAGCTGAAAATAAATCGACGATTCTGCTTAGAACTGAATCTTTGTTTACAACTATTACTGATAATACTTCTCTTTTTTCTTCACTATCATAGAATTTTTTAAAATTACTCATTATTTATCTCCTAATAGTAGCATTTCATTTAGTGCATGACCATTTGGTACCATTGGTAAAACTTCTTCTCTTCTATCAATAATTACTTCAATCATAGCAGTTTTATTTGATGCAACCGCATCTTCTAAAGCTTTATCGAACTCTTCTTTAGTATGAACTTTATATCCAACACCACCCATAGATTCACTTAGCATTTTAAAATCTGCTTGTGTTTCAAGTAGAGTTTCAGCTAGTCTATCTTCATAGAATCTTGTTTGCCACTGTCTTACCATACCTAAATAGTTGTTATTTAAGATGATATTGATATGTGGTAAATTATATTGAGTACAAGTAATAATCTCTTGTATATTCATCATAATAGAACCATCACCTGTAAAGTTTACAGATATTTTATCTGGATGTGCTCTTTTTACACCCATAGCATAAGGAAGTCCAACACCCATAGTTCCTAAACCACCACTTGTCATAAATTGTCTAGGATAGTTAAATGGATAAAATTGTGCTGTCCACATTTGATGTTGTCCAACATCTGTTGATATTAAAGCTTTATCTCCAAGTAATTCACCTGTCCTTTGAATAACCCATTGAGGTTTTAATCTATCAGAATCTTCTTCAAATCTTAAAGGATGTTCTTTTTGATAAGCAGTTAAAGTATCTTTCCACTCACTATAATCATCAAAAGAAATATCTTTTGATTCTTCAAGTATTTGTTTCATAACGATACCTAAATCACCAACAATAGGGTAATTTGGTTTAATAATCTTTGCAATTGAAGCTGGATCAATATCTACATGAACAACATGTGCTTTTTTAGCAAAAACATCAAGTCTTCCAGTAACTCTATCATCAAATCTAGCACCAAGACAAATAATCATATCAGTTTCACTCATAGCCATATTTGCAGCATATTCTCCATGCATACCAAGCATTCCAAATAAATACTCACTATCACTTCTCATAATACCTCTAGCCATCAATGTCTCAACAACAGGTATTTTTGTAAGTTCAACAAATGCTCTTATATCTTCAAAACAATTAGATAAAACTGCACCACCACCAACGTAAAGAAGGGGTCTTTTAGCTTTTGCAATATGTTCTAAAGCATTTTTGATTTGTCTTACATTACCTTTAGTTGTTGGCTTATAAGTTGGTAAATCAAAGTTTTTAGTATAATCAAAATCTCCAAGATTAGCTGAAACATCTTTTGGTAAATCAATATGTACAGGACCAGGTCTTCCACTTCTAGCAAGATAAAATGCTAGTTTTAGAACTCTAGGTAAATCTGCAACATCATTTACTAAAAAGTTATGCTTAGTACATGATCTAGATATTCCAACTGCATCAATTTCTTGAAATGCATCTGTTCCTATTACAGCTGTTGGCACTTGTCCTGAGATAACTACCATAGGTATAGAATCTGTATATGCAGTTGCTAATCCAGTAACTGCATTTGTAAATCCAGGACCTGAAGTTACAATAGCAACTCCAACTCTTCCTGTGCTTCTTGCATATGCATCAGCAGCATGTACTGCAGCTTGTTCGTGTTTTGTTAAGATATGTTGGAAAAAATCTTGTTTGTATATTTCATCATATACATTCATAATAGCTCCACCAGGATAACCAAATACTACTTCAGTTTTTTCTTCATTTAGGGCTTCTATTACCATTCTTGCACCAGTTATTTTCACTGTGTTCTCCTATTAAGATAAATCTATTTGTATTCTTTATATATATACTACATTTATCTTTATTATTTAGTATTTGGATTATAGTTAAAATAATATTAAATTTATATAATTTAATAGCACTAACCATTTACTATTATCCTTGATAATCTTAAATAGCACCTTATTGCTTAACTTTATATTAATTTTATCTTTGTTTAAGAAAAGTTTAAAAAAATATTTTGTATAATGGTTGTATAACAATAAAAGGAGTGTATTATGGAATTGAATAATATAAACAATGTTTCACCAAATGATGTATCTACCTTATCGAGTGCTGTAAATGTTAATACATTAAATGCAACACAAAAAATAGATGAAAATAGAACAAAATCATTTGATGTTGATGCAAACTTAAATATTTCAAGAAGTGATCTATCAAATTCATTAAAAGAATTTACACAATTAATAAGCAATGCTCAGTCTAATCAAAATGTATTAGAAACACAAGTATCTACTTTAAATGACATAAGAGAATTAACAAATCAACTTATAAATTCTCAAAGTCCACAAGAAACTGAAAGTATAGTTCAACCAAGTATTCAACAATTTATTGATAAATATAATGCAACAGCAGTAAATATTCAAGAAAATATGGAAACATTCCAAAAAGAAACAGATAGTTCTACATATTTTGATGGTAAGCTTGGAGCAACCCCTTTAAGTATATCTGAAATACTTGCTTCAGTTGAAAAACAAATGAGCATGGTAAATCAACAAAAAGAATTTACATCAAATGAAATAGCAAGAGCAAAAGAAAGAGCTCTTGAAACTATTGGTAAAGAAGTAGAACAATCAGCAGCAAATGCTCCTTTTGAACCTGTAGATTTTGGAAAAGACATAGGTAATTTTTCAAGTGCAAATATAAATACAGTGGTAGGTTCAGTTGCAACATCTCAAGCAAATGCAATTCCAGCACACTCACCTAAACTTTTAGCTTAAAATACATATTTATCTTAAACTTAAAAAGGGAATAATCAAAATGATTATTCCCTTTTTTATTGTCTAAAATAATTTTTATAAATGTTTAATTTTAACTTTTGAATTTAGCATGTAACCTATAAAAACCATAAGAGCTAAAACAATATATTCAGGACTTAATCCAAATAATGTAGGATAAATGTTAAAAGTCCATCCTAAATATACAAGCCACAGAAGTATAGCTCCAAGTGGAGTTGGAATACCCACAAAGTATTTACCAACTTCTCCAGCTTCAGCTTCTATATTAAACTGAATTAATCTTCTTAATCCAGAGATAACATAATAAACTAAAACAGCTACAACAATTGGTGTATTTAAAAATAATTCTTTACCATCAATTACACCAAAGTATATAAACATAGTAGGAACTATAACAAAGGATAAGAAGTCTGCATAAGAATCCAACTGTACTCCAAACTCTGTAGATAGTTGATACTTTCTAGCAATCTTTCCATCTATAATATCAAATGCCCCTCCAAGCCAAGCAAATAATGCTGCTCCAAAAAATTCTCCATGAGTTAAAAAGTACATAGCCATAATTCCTGAAGCTATGTTAAAAAATGTAACCATATTTGCTAGGTTAAAGTGGTTGTTTTTATCAAATAAAAATGTCATATTGTATATTGATTCCTTCCGTTTTCTTTTGAATGATATAGTTTATCATCTGCTGCTTTATAAAGCTCTTTAACTTCTTTGTTAATAGAATCTTTATTTACTATTACTGCTCCAATTGATATTGTTAAATATCCTGTATCACTCGCTGTATGCGGTATTTGTAAGCTTTTTATATTGTTTTGAAAGTTATCTAGCGATTTTTCAAGACTTTCTTTAGATGTATTAAATATTACTATTCCAAACTCTTCTCCACCTATTCTAAATAAATACTCATATTGTTTATTGAAACTTCTTCTTAGAGTATTTGCAACATTTTGTATTACCATATCTCCAATATCATGACCATAAGTGTCATTGAATGGTTTGAAAAAATCTATATCTAACATCACAAAAGAACACTTCCAATCATTTTCTTTTGCAATTATAGTCATCTTTGAAAATATAAAATCAAAATGCTTTCTATTGTAAAGACTAGTTAGTCCATCTGTAATAGAGTCTTTTTTATACTTATTTGTTAATTTTTCTAACTCTGTATGTTTTTGTAGAGATAAAAATATAATATAAAAAACAATAAATAGTGATAAAAGTAAAATAAGTCCTAAACTATATTGTAAATAATTATTCATATTTTCATACTTAACTAAAAATAACTTTCTTTGCTGACTTGCAATTTTTACTTCATACGCTATAACATTATTTATATTTTTTACAATATTTGCTAAAAGTTTATTATCATAAGCAGAAAATGATTTAGTTATTTTAAGATTTATCTTATCTAAAACTATTCTCTCTTTGTCTGTTTTATAACTTTTAAAGTAATAGTTCCATTCTTTTTTTATAATCTTTTTTTGTGATTCATTAATCTCTTTTGTTACTATATACTTATCATATTCATTTACGATACTGTGAAGTTTATGAACAGGAATAAATGTACCAAAATAGATATAGTCAATTTGCTTTTTTAGTTTATCTATTTGATTAAAAAATAATATACTACTTAGTATAAGTGAACCTATTATAATAATAGGTAAAATAAAAAATCTTTTGTTATCTAATATATTCATATAACTCATCTATTTGTGTTTCATTAAATACTTTGATTTTATTATGTTGTAGTGTATTAGCTGTTATTCCTATACCATCAACTAATTTACCTGAAAATGTACCATCATATACTTTTATATTTCCACATGAAGGAGAGTTTGACTTTAAAAGTGCTATTTTAATATCACTATTCTTACAGATATTCATAGCACCTATTGCTCCATATTTAAAATAATCAGTCACTTCAATACCATATTCATTTTGAACAGATAAAGGCGATGTGCTAACTATCTCACTAGGAAGTCTGGGTACTACCATACCACCTTCAACTTCAGGGCAAATAGGATATATATTGAATACATCGCTTAACTTTTCAAGCCCTTCAATAATATTGTTTCCACCATCATATTTTACATCTATGCCAAGTAAACATGAACTTACAAGTAATTTTACTTTATCCATTGTCATCTTCTTTATCTAAATCATCAATATTAAAAAATGTCTTAGGATGGAAGTTTTTAAATGCAGCTTTCATAGATACAAATATTTGAGGATTACTCTCTTCAAGTTTTGCTAAAAGCTCTTTTGTACTAGCTCTTGTATGTGGCATCTTTATATCCATTCTCATTGCAGGACAAGCTTCATCACCGATTACACCAATTTCATTTGAATCTGCAAATGCTCTTAGCTGTCTTTCTCTACAAAATATAAGTGGTCTTATAACCATAAGTCCATTTTCAGCTTTATATACTGGTGGCATAGAACGCATAGAACCATTATAAAAAAAGTTCATAAAAAAACTTTCCATAGCATCATCAAGATGATGACCAAGAGCTAGTTTATTGTATCCACCTTCAAGTGCATGAGTATATAAGTACCCTCTTCTCATTCTACTTACAAAAGAACAAAAAGATGAATTTTTTCTAATTTTCTCTTTAGAAATATCAAAAATCTCCGTATCTATTATCTCATGTTCTATATCATGCTCTTTACAATGATCAGCCAAAAACTGAACTTGCTCACCCATTCCATATGTAATAGTAACTGCTTTAAATTCAAAATCAAAAGGAGCTACTCTTTGCATTCTTTTTAAAGCATGGATTAAAGTCAAAGAATCTTTTCCACCAGAAAAACCTACAAGAACTTTATCTCCTTCATGTACTAAAGAATACTCTGCGTTTGTTCTACCTATAGTTGTAGTTAACTTTTTACTTAATTCTAACAGTTTTTAATCCTTTATCTATCCAACCATAGGCAATACCACCTCTTAAGTCATAAACATTTTTATATTTTAAATCTTTACTTAAAAAGTTTCCAACTACTTTAGTTCTGTTTGCATGTGCACAATATATTACAAAAGGTTGTTCTCTCGTCTTTACTATTTTTACAAATTCATTCATCCAAGCAGGAACATCATACTTATCTCTATTATCAAAAAATGTAAGCATATGAGCACCTTTTATGATTCCTGTTTGTTTAAATTCTCCTGCTCTTCTTATATCAATAACTTGTACACCTTTTTTAATCATAGCTTGTAACTCTTTTGTATCTACTTCTCTAAAGTCAGCAAATGATAGTGTAGCTATCATACACAATGTAAGTAAAATTTTATTCATAAATATTTCTATTCCTTTTCGTCTATAAGTTTTAAACTCTTTTTTGGTTTCACACCTAATTTTTTGAACTCTTCAGTTCTTCTCATCAAATTTCCTCTTCCAGTTGAAAGTTTAGAAAATGCATTTTCATAAGTTATATTCGATTTCTGTATACTCTTTCCAAGGTCTTCCATATCCCCTACAAAACCTTCAAACTTATCGTATAAATCTGCTGCTTTTTTTGCTATAAGTTTTGCATTGTCATTTTGGTCTTGTACTTTCCAAATATTTTCAATAGTTCTTAAACTAACAAACAATGTTGATGGCGATACTATCATAATATTACTTTGGAATGCTAGATTAAATAACTTATTATCAGATGAAGAAGCAAGCATAAATGCACCCTCAATAGGTATAAACATAAGTACAAAATCTAAAGTTCCAAGCTCTGGTAAATCTTCATATTTTTTACTACTTAAGTCTTTTATATGAGAATTTAAAGATATCATCATATCTTTTATAGCTATATTTTTTTTCTCTTCATTTGAAGCTTCTGTATATTTTATATAAGAAGTTAAAGATACTTTACTATCTATAACAATATCTTTTCCACCTGGTAAATGAACAACTACATCAGGTCTTTGATTTTTTCCATCTTCAGATTTAAAACTACCTTGTACAGAATATTCTCTTCCCTCTTTTAGACCACTTTGTTCTAGTACTCGTGACAGTATCATCTCTCCCCAATCACCTTGAGTTTTATTTTCACCTTTTAGTGCTAGGGCTAGATTATTTGCATCTTGACTTACTTTGATATTTAAATCTTTTAAGTATTTTATTTCATTTATTAAAGATGTTCTTTGTTTTGTTTCATCTGTATATATGTCATTTACTCTTGTATTGAAAGAATTTAGTTGTTCTTTAAAAGGTTTAAGTAGTAAATTCAAGTTTTCATTTGATTGTTTTTTATTTTCTTCAAATATTTTATTTGCTAGATTCTCAAACTCTAGTTTTAGCTTTTCTTCTGAATTATGAAGTAGTTGTATTTTATCTTCTAGTGCGGTTTTTTGTTCGTCTAACCTAGTAGAAAGTTTAGAGTTTAAAGATTTTTGTTCTGTATATTCTTGATTTAAATTTTTATATTCTTTTTCTTTTTTAGAAATATTATTAGTTAAAGTTGATATTTGTTCATCTTTATTTTTTTGTAAAGTATCATTTGCATTTTGTATATCATCTATTCTGTTTTGCGTATTTATATTTAAACTATCAATATTATTTTGTAAAGACATTATTTTAATATTTGCTTCATTTTCTATAGCGTTGTTTTGTAACTCATATTTGTTTTTTAAAATAAACCAAGATATTAAAGTACCTACTGCAAATGCTCCGAAACCTATCAAACTCTCTATCATAATATTTCAGCCTTTTTACTTCTCATAACAACAGTGTCTTCTATTCTTACACCAAACTCACCTTGTAAATATATTCCAGGTTCAATAGTATAAACCATATTTTCTTCAATGATAAAGTCACTTTTAGAGCTAATATTTGGATACTCATGTATATCAAGCCCTACTCCATGTCCTGTACTGTGAACAAAGTATTTTCCATATCCTGCTTTTGTGATAATATCTCTTCCAATTTTATCAATCTGTGAAGCTTTCATACCTACTCTTGCTGTTTTAATAGTAGTTTCTTGTGCTTTTAAAACTATATCATATACTTTTTGTTGCTTTTTATTTTTAAACTTTTGAGTTCTTTGTGTATTTGATACAACACTTAAATCATTTCCAAAAGTTACAGTTCTATCACTACAATATCTTTTATATTTAATTCCACCGTCAAAAAGAAGTAAGTCTTTTCTATCATATTTTTTAGATGTAGGAACCGCATGTGGTTTTGCTGCATTTTCATTTATGGCAATGATTGCTTCAAAACTTAAATCATATTTACCATAATTACTTAAAAAAGTTTGCGCCATATATGCAAGGTATTTTTCACTTTTACCTTGGGCATCATTTTGTAAATAATCTTGGAATTTTTCAAATCCACTTCTTCCTAAAGTCATAGCTTTTTTGATAAGTTTTATTTCATCATCTGATTTTATGATTCTTTTTAGTTTTGAGAAATTTGGAGTTTTGATAAACTTTATATTTAGCTTTTTTGTAAGATTCAAATACGAAGATAAAGAAAAATCGTTTGGATCAAAGTTTATCTTCTTTATATTTGATTTTTGAAGAATCTTTCTACATTTGGCAACTAAATCATTTGTTACAAATAATTCACAGCCTTTTTTCAAATGATTACCAGCATCTATTTCATATCTTGCATCAGTTATGAAAAATCTTTCACTTCCTAAAGATAGATAGATACAGTTATCACAGCTGTATCCACATTCATAGTATATTGCATTTTCATTTTGTAGTAAAAAGTTCTTCAATTTTAGTCCCTAGTGAAGTTCAGCGTTTAGTTTAACTTCTCTTGTACTTCTCATAGCAATATAAGTACCAGTTTTAGAATCTTGTCTAAAGTGAATACCATTTAGTCCTTGAAGTGCATCTGCTCTCATCTCATTTGAAAGTTTAGC
>DQSS01000391.1 GCA_015663165.1 Arcobacter sp.
GTGGGGTAGCAAGTTTGCACGTTATTAATAACACTCCGTTTATTAATAACTCTGTGCAGAACTTGTTTAGGGAATTCCCTAAAAACCCTTTTATACTTTATGAAAAATTTGATTTATAGTATTAAATCAGTACTATAATTATCTAATTTAATAAAAATTAAGGATATATTTTATGAAAAAAAGAATACTAGTTACTGATGAATTATTTATTTCTAAAAGTCATGAAGAAGAATTATTCAATAGAGGGTTCGAAGTTGTCAGATTGAATAAAATAAGTGCTACGGAAGATGAACTAATTGAGGCACTACAAAATGTAAATGGCTATATTTTGGGAGGTATTGAAATTGTTTCAGAGAGAGTTATTGAATCAACTAAACACTTAGAAGCAATAGTTTTTACTGGTGCAGGTTATAAAGAATTTATACCAAGTTACAAATTAGCAACAGAGAAAGGTATTGCAATTGCTAATGCTCCTGGAGGAAATGCTGCGTCTGTATCTGAGTATACATTAGGACTAATGATTGCTATGACTAGATCTATGTTTACATTAGGTAGAACAGGTGAAACTGAATTTATGACAACTAATACATTATCTAATATGAGCATAGGTATTATTGGTTTGGGACATATAGGGCTTTTATTAGCAAAAAGTTTAAAATCAATGGGTGTATTGGATGTTAGGTACTATAGTAAAACTAGACATTATGAATTAGAAGAAGGATTTGGGTTATACTATGATTCTATGGAGGAAATCTTTCGTAGATGTGATATTATTTCTATTCATGTTGAAAAAGATGCAGGAGATAATTTTGTATCAAAAAACCATTTATCTATAATGAAGGACAACTCAATATTAATAAATACATCTTATGCTGAAGCTGTAGATACAGATGCATTATACCTTGAACTTAAAAGTGAAAGATTAAAGTCAGCATTTGATGCACCACCTAAGAATAAAAGTTTCAAATCATTACCGCTATCGCACTGGTTTGCATCTAATCTTCAAACTGCTTATAATACGGAAAAAGCTATAGATACAGTTAATAACATGGTTGTTCAATCAATGATTTCACTTTTAACATCAGGAGAAGACCATTTCTTAGTTAATCCAAGATATAAGGATTATAAATGAATGGAAGAGCAATAGGATTTAATATTGGTGGTTTTATTGCTGGTGGACTTATTTCTTATTATATTATTGGATTTAGCGATGTTAATGCTAAGGCTATGTCTCTTTCTATTACACTATTAATAACTATCTTATTAAATCTATGGAATCTACGTTGGGAACAATCATTATTTAAAGAAGAACTAATTGAAGAATTAAATAAACTAAGAGATTCTATAGATTTTTCTGTTACTTTAGAAAGTTTAGGTTTCTTGTCATTATTTAGAAACATAACAACAAAAATGAGTTTAATTGATATGAATGCAAAACATGATTTTTTAAAAGACTGTGCAAAACGTGAATTGACTAATTTTAATGATGCAGTTAATGATATAGCATCAGAAAAATATAATTTTTCTCCTGATGATGAAATAGTAATAACAAAAGAACTAGTAGAAAGTCCTAGAAAATCTATTAAGGCTGTAAGTTACCAAGATATTGATTGGTGGAAAAGTCCACACGGAAAACTATATTTGTCACTTCAGTCTAATACAAAAAAGCAATATCCCTCATTGGAGATAACTAGAATCTTTATTGTTAACAATAAAGAGAAGAATGCATTAAAGCATATTTTTAATGAACATGAAAAATTGAGTTTAAAATATTATATTGTTGATGTTGCAAAAGTCCCACCTGCCAGATTATCTGATTTTGTCATCTATGATGATAAAATTGTTAGACTTGCAAAACAAGTTGATGGAACAATAGGTAAAAGTGCTACATTATCAACACAAAGTTCTGTATTAAATGATGCTATTAAACATTTTCAAATGTTATTAGATATTGCAGAAAATGGATAAATGAATGAATAATGTAGCAGTAATTGGCTCTGGTGTTATAGGACTAAGTACCGCTGTTATGCTAAGAAAAAGAGGATATTTAGCTAATATTTATACTATTGATTTAGATGATAAAACGATTCCATCCTATTCAGCGTGTGCATTATGGATGCCTTTCTTAATGTCTGATGATAAACATGCCCATAAGCAAACTGCTGATTCAAGATATTGGGCTGAATTTTCATGGGCATATTTTGAAAAAATATCAAAGTTAAATACAGAAACTGGTATTTTTAAAGTACACCATGAAGAATATTGGGATAACTATGAATCGGAACCATACTATTATGATATTGTTGATAACTTTAATATAGAACATTCAGAGAATGATTTACCTTATAAATATAAGTGGACTATGAATACATTTGTAATTGATATGACAAAATATATGGATTGGTTACTACAGGAATTTGAAAGTTTAAATGGCAAAATTTTTTCATCTTCGGATGGTTGGAATTATAAAGATATGAAAAATGATGTTTTTTTTAATTGTACAGGAATATCATCTAGGGAAATCTTTAAAGATAACAATTTAAAGGGTGTTAAGGGGCATCTTGTAGTATGTGATGCAACTCAACAAAATTATTCCATGGGTGATAATGAATATTGTGTAATTCCTAGAAGTAATAATTTACTTATAGGTAGTTTAATGATTGAAAGTGAAGAATGTACAGTTGATATTAATGGCATTGAACATTTATCTAAAAAGACTAAAGAACTTATGTCATCTAACTTAGGTAAAAAGTTAGGTATTGATAAGATTAATATAAATGATGAGAATATAATAATAACAGGGATTAGACCATATAGAGAAAATGGTGTTAGGTTAGAATATGAAAAAATTGATGATAAATCTATTTATCATAACTATGGTCATGGGGGTGGTGGGGTAACATTTTCTTGGGGTTGTGTTCAAGACAGTATTAATTTATTTGAAAATAAAGTTGATTCTGATATGAATTTAATTAATAAAGATAGAGTAATAAAAAGTAAATCTGATATTAGTATCGAAATAGCTCATATTGAACTAGAAGATGTAAAAAGAAATCATCAAAAAGTGAATCAAATTATTAAGGATAGTGCAAAAATTGCTATAAAACTTAAAAGGATTTTTGCTCAAAACAATATAACATACAATACAATTGTATTAGTTGATGATAAATCGGTCAATCACTCAAAACTAGATAATCTTTTGTTAGAAAAGTTTATTGAAAAATTAAAAAATATTGGTGTTGACTACTTAGTTTATGAATCATCATTAAAAAAGTATGCTTTAAAAATGAAAAAAATATTACCTAAAAGATATAGTAAAAGATTTGATATTGTTCATGAACAGTTTGGTTGTAAAGAAGATATTATTACTTGGTACTCTTTAAGATTGGGATTAATTAATATTGAAAATAATGATATTAAGGTTTTATCTGATTTTGATACACATCATCCTTACCCTGTTATTGCAAAAAGATTAATTACTGTTTTACCAAAATATTTAAAAGGTACAGAAGACCTTGCCCATACCACTATTACGAAAAGCTTTGGTAAAGATATTGCCAGTCTTTGTGAAAAAATATATTTTTAATCACCTCCCCCTAAAACTCTCCAACTCCTCTAAAACTTTCTCTTCCCCTTGTTCAATCAAATATTCAAGGGTAGAAGTCAAAGTATTTTTACCAAACATCTTTTGATACCTTAACATCTTTTGATGTTGCTTTTCAGTCATAGAAAGAAGCACTTTTTTAGTTTTCTTTTCTTGCTCTTCTTTGGTTGGTCTACCATTTTTCTTTTCAAACTTATCAAATCTATCATTTTCAGCCATAATTATTTGCCTTTTATTGGGAA
>DQSS01000123.1 GCA_015663165.1 Arcobacter sp.
AAGCATTGGATTATCATCTAAATATTGAGAGTATGTTGTTTGCATCTCAAGAGCGAGTGGCATAGCTAATTAAAAAGGAGTTTAGGTGTATTTAAAAGATGAAGATAAACAGTTAATTATCAAAATATTGACAGATACTATACCTGAACTCCAAGCACTTTATTTGTTTGGTAGTCAGAATGATGGTACGGCTACAAGTATAAGTGATGTAGATGTAGCATATTTATCTAAAGTACCATTATCATCTTTAGAGCGTTGGGATGTGTCTCAGAAACTGGCTTCTGTACTTTCTGTAGATGTAGACTTAGTAGAGTTATCATCAACCAATACTATATTTAGATACCAAATACTTTCTACTTCTGAGCGTATATATGGTGAGGGGTATGATGTTGAGAGTTTTGAGACTTTAGCTTATAGTTTTTACCTACGTTTTCAAGAAGAGCGGAAGCCTATAGTGGATTCGATATGTCATGATATAAAAGTTTTAGGTGATAGTAAAACTATGTATAAATGGAAGTTAGATTATGAAAAATTTAAGTATGTTTTGTGTGATTAAATGTAGTCTGACACTCTTGACTCTAGTTTAATAAAAAAATAATAGGATTGATATGAACAGTGAATTGTTACCTTATAATCCTATAGTCTTAAAATGGGCACGTGAAAAATCTAATCATACTATAGAAGATGTAGCTAAAAAATTTAATAAACCTGCTTCCATTATTAGTCAATGGGAAGAAGGAACAAGTTCACCAACTTATATACAACTTGAGACACTTGCATATAAAATTTATAAGCGACCATTAGCAATTTTTTTCTTTACTGAACCTCCAAAAGACACTTCTGGAAAAGAATTATTTAGAACATTACCAGAACATGAGTTTAAGCAAATATCACCAAAATTAACTTATATTATAAGAAAGTCTCAAGCGTTGCAAGAAAACTTACGAGAGCTAAATGAGGGGAAGAATCCTACAAAGATAAAACTAATAGATAGTTTTTATATTGATAAAAATGATACAGTAGAACAAACTGCAGGAAGATTTCGTGAATATATTGGCTTAACTTTAAAAGAACAGCAATCATGGAAAGATTCAAGTCAAGCTTTAAAATGTTGGAGAGAAATATTTGAAGATAGGGGTATTTATATTTTTAAAGAAGCTTTTAATGATGATAGTTTTTCGGGTTTTTGTATATATGACAATACATTTCCTATTATTTATATTAATAATTCAAAAACAAAGACACGACAAATTTTTACGCTTTTTCATGAATTAGCTCATATACTATTTAAGACTGGAGGTATAGATACTAGATCAGATGATTACATTAACTATCTAGATGATGAATCTAAAAGAATTGAAGTTTATTGTAATAAATTTGCAGGGGAATTTTTGGTGCCAAAGCATGATTTTTTAGTTCAAATAATGGATAAAGGTTTAGATGAAAAATTGTTTTCAAAATTAGCTACTTTATATAGTGTAAGTAGAGAAGTTATTCTAAGAAAACTTCTTGACATGGATAAAATTGAACAAAATTTTTATCTTGAAAAAAGTCTAGAATGGATAGAAGAGGCTAAAAAAGCAAAAATTAATAAAAAAAAGAAAGATACTAGAATACCTCAGTACACTATTAAAAAAGCATATTTAGGAAAAAAATATATAAATTTAGTTTTTAATGCACTATATCAAGATAAGATTTCCAGAATAGATGCCTTGGAATATTTGGGTATCAAGAATAAAAGATTTTTAAAATTTGAAATGTACTACTTGAAAGATACAAATGTATAATAAATATGTATTTGATTCAAGTCCTTTAATAGACTTATTTAAGCATTATTATCCAGAAGCATTTCCCAGTCTTTGGGGTGATTTTAATGAGATGGTTAAAAATGGAAAATTAATGTCAGTAAGAGAAGTTAGTAAAGAATTAGGAGAACATGATGATACCTTAGCTGAATGGATAAAGAAAAATCCTAAAATTTTACACAGTCACATGTTGATGAATTAAAAATAGTTGTGGATATTTTCAAAAATAAGCATTTTCAACAAATAGTTAGAAGAAAAGAAATATTACTGGGTAAACCTGTGGCGGATCCATTTATTGTAGCTAGAGCTAAATATATAGATGCGTATGTGGTTACAAATGAAAAATATACAGATGAAAATGCTGCAAAATTACCAAATTTATGTATTAGTTTAGGTGTAAAATATATTAATTTAAAAGAATTTATGAAATTAGAAAATTGGACATTTTAGTTTATTTTCACTTTCCTGAGTGAGAATGTATATATCAATTCAAATTTTAAATACAATCTCATTTTTTATCATATCCAATATTGAAGGTGCGTTGGCAAACGCACCCTACGGGTTAGTTTTGATTGGGTGATTTTTTCTTTATGGAAATTGTTGTAGGGCGCTGTTTGCTAACGCACCTTTAACTTATAACAACTAACGATAGATAGTGTCCTTAAAAGTTCGCAATTTTCAAACTCTCCATATCTCTAAGCTGCATTTTGCAACAACTCTTCTCTTTTAATCACTACAAGTTCTAATTTTTGTGGCTGTATA
>DQSS01000063.1 GCA_015663165.1 Arcobacter sp.
AAATAGCAGACATTTAAAGTATCTGTTATTTTGTAATATTTAGCTCGTTGGTGTTATAATGTTCCTTGAATAAATAGTTATGAGTACAAAGCAATACAATCTAAAGGGAAAAATTTGAACTGTGATATTAATATATTGAAAAAATCTAATGATAAAAATAAACTCACTATTTTTGTCGGTGCTGGAGTATCAAAAAGTTCTAATTTGCCATCGTGGAGTGATTTAATTGAGATGATTAAATCTGATTTATCAATCAATGATAATGAAACAGATTATTTAAAAATTGCACAACTGTACTATTTATCATGTGGAGAAACAGTCTACTATCAAAAAATTAAATATTTTTTTCCTGAGAATATTGAACCTACTATTATCCAAAAATTAATATTCGATTTAAAACCTGCAAATATTATAACGACAAATTGGGATATTTTATTAGAAAAGACTGCAAGAGATAACGGATATATTTATGATGTTATATCAAAAGATGAACATTTAGTTCACTCAGAGTTGGAAAATCATATTATCAAAATGCATGGTGATTTTAGAGATAACAATATTGTCTTTAAAGAAGATGATTATATCAACTATAAGAATGATTTTCCATTAATTGAAAACTATGTTAAAAGTATTTTATCAACAAATACAATTTTATTTTTAGGATATTCTTATAGCGATATTAACTTAAAACAAATTACTAAGTGGATACAGAATAATTCAAAAGCAATGCCACCAATGTTTTTAGTGGTTTTTAAAGAAGATAAAAATCAAAATAAATATTTAGAAAACTTTGGGATAAAAACAATAGTTATTAATGAAGAAGATACAAGCTTTGGATTAGATAGTTATTCAAACAAACTAGCTACATTTTTAAGAAGTTTAAATTTAGATAAAGATTATAACTTCAATATTGATAATATGTCTGATATAGATATTGTTAATTTTGCATACAATAGGTTTAAACCTTTAGATGAATTAAATGCTATTTTATTAAAGCAGATACAATCTACATTTACAAATTGTGGATTTAGCTATATCCCTTTTACAAAAGGTAATTATGTTTTTTTAGAATTTTATGACACTATATTAACTTATGATATTGATAAGGATATTAGAAAAATATACAATAAATTTAGAGAAATTTTAAATAATTTTAATAATAACTATCCAAATGAGATTAAAGAAAAAATTAGTTCTATAATATCAATACTTTATAAAGCAAATATAGATGGTTATATTAAATTATCAGATAAGAATATAATAAGAAGTGCTAGAAATAACAATGAATTTGCTACTTTTATGATACCTAAACATATCAATATCACTCAAAAAGCTTTATGTAATTTTGATTTTGATAATTTTGAAGTAAATGAAAATGATATTAAAGAAATGATGAAAAAAGTATTTTTTTATTATCAAAAATATGAATTTTTAAAAGCATACAAATTAAATGAAAAAACTATTAAATTATGTCTCAAGCAACAAAATTATACACAACTATTTTTAGCTATGTTTAATCACAATGTTCTTATAAGCAGAATAAAAGACCCTTGGTATTTAGAAGACACCAAAGAAAAAGATAAATATCAAATATCTCAAGAAAATATGCAATTAAAACCATATAATCTTGATGAAAAATTTTATGAACTTCCAAAAACTACACAAAAGATATTACATGAAATAAAACCTTTTCTAAGTTACGATTATTTGTATAGATTTGCTTCTGAAGTCGATGATGAACTAGATAAAAAAGTAAAACAAAAAAAGGCTATGGAAACTAATGGCAGTATGACTTGGGATACTAATATAACAAGAAATTATTCTAAACATAAAAATTTAATTCATTTTGTACTTAATAATTACATGATGATAGAACGAAATCCTGATTTTATGGCTATAAATAAAAAATTAATTAAAATAAGTCTTATTAGACAAATCCAAGAAGAAAACTTTAGTTTAGATAAATTAGAACTTTTTGTAGTAGTGAAATATATAACCTATAAAGATTTAATCGAATTAGTTGATGAATTTAAAAATTTTAAATTAAAAATTAATACAAAAACTCTAAATTGGCTTACGATAAAAGTTTTTCCAAATATTGCCAAACTTTATAATAACAATAAAAATTTATATTCACATTTTAGTGATGAATTAAAGAATATATTATACATTTGTAGTTTTGATAATTTAACTACAAAACAATTAGAAATCATCTTAAGTCAAATTAAATTTTTGATTAGCAGTAGAAAAATAAATTTAGATATTTATGAGCAAATCAATAAATTTATAGATAGTCAAGAAAATATAAATCAAAACGATTTAATAGATATTTTAGAGATGATGATAGATAAAATCATTTGTAGTAAAGGTAATATTTGGGATTATCAAGCTATTGAGAATAATAATTTATGGAGTCCTTTTAAACATTTAAATAATCAAAGTATTATATATACCAATACAGAATTAATCAAAAGTTTTTTGCAAGAACTAGAAAAGTTTAACACTAAGCAGAAGATACAACTATCAAAAGGATTTTTGATTAATATTTATAATATTTCTAATGAAGAGATTAGAGAGTTAATAAAAAATTTTATGTTAGATATAGAACTAACAAAACTTAATGAATCAAATCTTGAAAATATCGATATGTCAAATACTCAAAATTTTGATTTTGATGGATTAAATAACTATGGACTTAAAATATCATTTAAATTATTTTTAGCAATTCAAAAGCTTATTGATATTGATGATGATTTTATTGAAGAGATAAAGCAATATCCTGAAATAGATAAAGATAATTTATATTTCTTAGGTCAAGTAACAGGTCAAGTAAGATATTTAGTTGAGCATATGAAAATAAAAGATTTAGAAGACTTATTGGATAGGCTATTAAAACTAATTGATGAAGTAAATGAAAGACAAAAAAATAGAAATAGTATGATAATATAAAACTCATAACAAGACCTTGGAACTAATAAATTTTCTAGCGAAAATTTACAGTTCAAGTCGATCGTTATATACACAAAGGAACATACAAGTAAAATGAATTTAAAATGTACAAAAAAATTATTAGATATGCTAAAAA
>DQSS01000127.1 GCA_015663165.1 Arcobacter sp.
ATTTTTTGTAATTTCTTTAACTTTATCACTTTTTGCAGATTCAACTATGAATATAAATGTAATTTCTCAAGATGCTAAAAAAACAAATAAAATAACAATGGTATTTTACCATATGACTTATTGTCCTTATTGTGAAAAAATGTTAAATGAAACATTTGAAGGCTTTGATTCAATGGCTAATATCAATAAAATTTTTTATTATGTTGATATGAATATTGATGATGGCGGAGAAATAATATATAAAGACTTTAAGGGAACTCCTGAAGATTTTGGAGAATACTTTGATATTGAACTTTATCCTACTATTTTATTTTTAGAAAATAACCAAGTAATATATTATGTTCATGGATATAGAAATCAAGAAAAATTTACTAGCATATTAAATTATGTATCAAGTAGATCAATTGGTAAAATGGATTTATTAGAGTTTATTGATAATGAACTTATGAAAGATTAAAATCTTTTATAAGTAATCATGTTATATTTATTTAACTATAGTAGTTTTAGTAAATTTTATATATTCATCTGGTTGAATAAGTGTAATTATACCATACAGTGCAAGTAAAATACCAACAATAATTCCCACTTTTTTTACAAATCTCTTTTTGTATTTTAGATTAGATAAGTAAATTATCAAAGCCGCTCCTACAATAAATAGTAGTATTCCAATTTTCATATATATTATACCTTTATGTTAATAATGCAATATTTCTATTTAAACTTGCATTTGCTTGTGATTGAACTATGATTCCAATTTGACTTAAAATATTTGATTTTGAAAAGTTACCTATCTCTTTACTATAATCAATATCAGAAATAACACTTTGTGCTTCTGCCATATTTGTTTGCATACTTATAGAATTTCTTGCATTTGATTCCATTGCATTAGATGCACTTGCAAAATCACTTGCATATGAATTTAAAGTATCTATACCTTTATCTACTAAGTAAAGCATACTAGATCTTGAATCTGTATTTGTTGAAAAATCTGCTAGTAATGAGCTTAAACCACTACTTACACTTGAAGTATCTGCTTTTGACATTTGTATAGATGTATCTTCCCCTGTAATACTAATATCATCACTTGGATCAGATGCAGTTTGAAGTAGAGTATTTCCATTGTAAGTTGTACTTGATGCAATGTTATTGTATTGGTCAATGTATTTTGAAATTTGATTTTCTATTATATTTCTATCTTCTTTATTCATAGTTCCATTCATAGATTTTACTATTTCAGTTCTTATATTTTCTAGTATATCTTTTTGATTTGAAATACCACTTTGAGCTATATTACTCATAGCAATTCCACTATTCATATTTGATACTGATTGAGAAAGTGAGTTTTCTTGTACATTTAGCTTATCTACTATTGCTAAACCAGATGCATTATCACTTGCACTATTTATTGCTTGTCCAGAGGTAAGTCTTTGTAATGATGAACTTTGAGTATCGCCAATATTTGATAAGTTTGTATATGATGAATTTATAGTCATAACATATCCTTTGTATAATTATTATAGGAGTATTATGGTTAAAGTTGTATTAATATTTGTTTTTAAATGATGTGAAAATTGAAGTGTAAGAAAAGATACATTCTAGTAAAAACTAGAATGTATTTTGTGAAAAAATATTATTAGTTATATCTGTTATCGATACCAGGATTACCTTTAACACCAATCATATCTGGAGTGTCAATTTTTAAGTTAGAAACATGTTTCATATTTCTAAGGTAAGTTTCTGTAGTTTCCCATACTGGCTCACCTGGAGATTTAGAACCAACTGTAGACCAACCTGCAACTTTGTACATTTTGCTAGCTTCCATTGGTTTACCTGTTTTAGTCATTCTGATATTTGTAATTCTTTTACCCATTGCGGCTCTAGGGTCAATAGTATAAGAAATACCACCAGTTCTAACCATATCTCCACCTTGTTGGTAGAATGGATCTACATTAAATAAGTTGTCTGCAACATCTTCTAGGATAGCATGAATTTCTTTACCAGAAATATCTCTAGCGTAAGTTTCAGCATAAGTCATAGCAGTTTGAGTAGCTAAATCATCAAATGTTATTGTTTGACCTGGCATAACTGTTGTTCCCCATCTAAATCCTGGAGATAAAGAAACATCAGCACCTTTAACTTCAAGTAAACCATCACAAATAATTTGATCCCAAGAACCATTAAAGTTACCTCTTCTGAATAGTGTACCATCAGTTGTAGCAATTTCTCTATTAATTTCTTTTAAGAAAGGCTTTCTAACATCAGCAATATATTTTTTCATTTCAGGATCTTCAGGAACTAAGTCTGAAAATATAGGAAGAAGTGTAAATTTAAAGTCTTTGATTTTACCATTTTGGATATCTAAATCAAGAACATTTAAGAATTTACCATTTGAACCAGCATTACATACATATGTAGTACCATTTTCATTTTTAACAGGAACAGCTTCAGGAACACCATCATGTGTGTGACCACCCATAATAAAGTCAATACCAGTACATACTTCTGCCATTTTTTGATCAACATCAAATCCATTGTGAGAAAGTACGATGATAGCATCTGGTTTTTCTTCTTCTTTGATTAAATCAACCATTTCTTGCATCTCTTCTTCTTTAATTCCAAAAGTCCATTCAGGAATAAATCTTTGAGGATTTGCAATAGTAGTATAAGGGAAAGCTTGACCAATGATAGCTACTCTTGCTCCACCTAATTTTTTAATTGTATATGGTTTAAATGCAAGTCCAGAATCTTCATCATATGCAGAAGCTCCGTCCATAAGAGCATCTTCTTTTACAAATACATTTTGTGCTAAGAATTCAGCATCTAGTAATTTAACATTTTCTAAAACTTCTTCAGCTCTATATGTAAATTCCCAGTGACCAACAGCTACATCAACACCAAGTTTATTCATAGCTCCAACCATATCTTTACCTCTAGTTTGAAGAGCAGTCCAAGAACCTTGCCATGTATCTCCACCATCTAGTAATAGAGTTTTTTCAGCACCAAAGTTTGTTCTTAAGTGATTAACAATAGTTTTAATTTGTGCAAATCCACCAACT
This sequence comes from Arcobacter sp., assembly GCA_015663165.1. Lineage (GTDB taxonomy): Bacteria > Campylobacterota > Campylobacteria > Campylobacterales > Arcobacteraceae > CAIJNA01. The sequence continues at coordinate 3,057 of DQSS01000127.1, forward strand.
TTACCCATATGTTCAGCATGTTTTTCAAAGTTTACACAAGAAAATGCATATTCAAGTCTTTTATTTCCTTTGATACCATATCTTTCAAGTAATTTATCACCAACAATATGAGGTGGCTTACCATAGTTTCCAAAGAAACCTAAGTTTACACTTGGCTCTCTAAAATATACAGGTTCTAATTGTGCATGACAATCTGTCATATGCATAATTCTAACATTTCCAAAGCTGTCTAATTTATAATAATCTTCTGGTTTTGTTGTCTTAGCTAATCTTGTATGTGAATTAGCAAATACAGGAGCTGATGCACTTAGCACAGCCATCATATATACGAATTCTCTTCTACTCATTTTACTCATATTAATTCCTTTAATTTTATAGTATTTTAACATTATTTAACTAAATACTATTAGTTGTTACCTAAAAAAGCCAAGCATTACGTTTGGCTTTTTGTAGTTTAAATTTAAACACTAAATATTAGTATGTAAATTTGTCACCTGGAACTGATTCTCTCCATGAAGTTTGAGCTTCGTGATTTTGTTGTAATGCTCTTACCGCAAACTTACAAGCTCTAGTAGCTGCATAATTTGTATCAAATTTTACAGTTTTCTTTTTTTGTTTAACATTAGCAGTTTTACTACCTTTGTCAATCGCTTCTTGAGTTGCTCTTATGTACTCTGATGTTTTAGCACCAAATCTCATAAATTGAACTTGTTTTTTAATAGCTAATGGGTTAAACTTTTTTGCTACATTTAAAACATTTTGTGCTCCATTTGCATGAACATCACAAGTTTTTGCAACATCTAATTTAACAGCTTCTGCCATTGTTCCCATTTTTACCGGAGTAGAAACTTCACCTGTACAAGCTGTTAATCCAAATGCTAAACCAGCTGCTAGTGTTAATGTGTATAATTTTTTCATAGTATTATCCTTATCTTCTAACATCTTGTGCTATATTCATACCATTTGACATATATGACATGAAATATAATACATTACTTGACCAGTCGCTTCCAGCTTTATGTGGCTGTTCACCTGTATCTCTATTACATCCACCAAGTCTACCTTCAAGTGTAAATAACTTTCCTTTACCAACTCTATATACTGGGAAATGTGTAACATTACCTACTGCTGGAGACATAAGCTGTAGTCTAACTCTTTTACCTGCACCTTGTACATGACAAGTAGCACAAGAAAGTTTTAAATAACCTCTTTGAGTATAGAATTCTTTTTTACCTTCTTCATATGCAGCTTCAGCAGCAGCACTTGAAATCTTGATATCAATTTTCTTTTCTTCATCTTGAGACATCATAGACATATAAGCTTGAACATCAGCAGTTTTTCCACCTTTTAAGTTCCAACCTTTTTTTCCACCAGGTAATTTCTGCCCTTTAGCACAATTTACAATAGCTTCAGATAATGTATCAACTTTTCCAGTTTTGTTGTTAAACATTGGATAGTCTCCAAGTGTAGCAGGGTTAGAAATACATTGTTTAATATATTTGTTATATAGTACTTCACCTTTTTCTGCATTTTCTTCAAACGGTGGCATATCCATTTGATCATCTCTAGACATTTTACCGATTTTATCAAATGCATAAGTACCTAATGAAAACTCTGAATGCTTAGGTGCTTGTTTGAATTTTTTAAGTTCTGCTGCTGTTGAATATGGAAAAAATTTCCCATTATCGTTAGCTGTATTAGCAAATTTTGCTTCCATATATTTTACTAAAGCTAATCTATCTTTTTCAGCTTGAGTATCAAATGATGCTGCATTTAATGTAGTTGCTGCAATAGCAACTAAAGCTGTAGTTTTTACAATTTTTAATAACATAGTATCTCCTTGTTTTTTTTGCTTAATAAGTAATTATTACTTAATTTTTGCAGTACTTGTTTGAGAAGCACCACTTAAGTCAGTCCATGTTAATGATAATTTATCACCCTTGTTAGCCCCAGTAAATTTAAATTTCATGTAAGGGTTTTTAGATAAGAATTGACTTGAAGATAATTCATATACAATTTGACCATTTACTTTTGCTACTAGATATGTAATGAAGTTTGCTGATTTCTTTTTCTTTTTAGCTTCATCATAACTCATCATTGCGTGTGATGCCATAGCTTTAACTGTAACTACACCTTTTTTTAATTTTGCTTTAATTCTTGTTTTTTTTGCCATTTTAATTTCCTTTTGGTTTTATATTATTTTATATTATTTTATTCGTAAATCGCGATAAAGTGATTAAATCACCCTCCACAACCACCAATAGTTACTTTTACAACTTTAGAAGCTGAATATAATTTACCATCTACATCAGCAACTGCTGTTACTGTACCTGTTTTAGCCATTTTAATTCTTATAGAATATTCAGGAATACCATTTGCTGGAACTGTAAATACTGCTACTGCAGATTCAGGATTAGCATCTTGGAATATTGCCATTGTTTTAGCATTCATTTTTGTTGAGATAGTTACAGGTATAACTGCACCATTTTCAGCAATATCTGGAGCTTTTAGTTTAATTTTTTTACTTACTGTTGTATTTGAAGTTCCAAATATTTCAGTCATTGCATCATTTATATTATGAGCAGTCCATGCTTTAGGCTTAGTAGCTCTAAAATTTGTTGCACTTAAACTTGCTGGAATCATTGCTGCTGCTGCAACACCTACACTTAAACCTAAAAAATTTCTTCTATTCATCATTTTTCTTCCTTAATATTAATTAACTGTTTTTAAGTAAGCAACTAGAGCATTAATCTCATTGTCACTTAATTGACCATTTTTACCAAATGCAGGCATTGCAGTTGTTGTAATGTTTTTCGCTTTGTATATGTCATAGATTGCATCATATATATATGAATCTGGGTAATACATTAAACCTGATAGTTTTGGACCAAGACTACCTGGATTATCAATGTTTTTACCATTTACATCATGACAAGCTAAACAATTTCCCATTTTTTTAGTAATGAAAATTTTTTCACCTAACTTAACCATATCTACTTTTTTCTCACCATGGTGAGAAGCAAAACTAGATGTTGCAACTAACGCACTTACAGCTGATGCCATTAGTAAATTTTTCACTAATTTCATATTGTCTCCTTTTTTTTTATAATATTGTAAATTTCAATATTTATTTAATACCCTTAATTGTGATACTAAAACAATGAATTATAATGTAAAAGGATATCAGATGTCAAGAGATTTTATGACAAAATTGTAATAATTTTTTTTCTATAAGTAAATATTCTTTATATTATAAGTAATTATTTTATATAACTCTTGTGTGACCTATATATTCATATTATAAGGTAAATTTATCATATTGATAATAAATTTGCTATGTGTTAAAAAGTAACATATTCTACTTGAACTAGATAGTGTTTTTTAAAATAGTTATATAATTTTTTATTATATAACTATTTTTTAGGAGTATTATACCTTTTACTAATAATTATTATATTATCAGGCATAAAAAAAAGCCTAGTAGAAAACTACTAGGCTTTTTGGTTGAATAAACTATTTTACTATTTACTAGCTTCAATCATATAATCAACAACTTCTTTCATTTTAGCGTCATCAAATGATGAACCACCTCTAGGAGGCATACCATTGATTCCATTGATAGCATTTGAATAAACAGCTTCAATACCTTTTTCAAGTCTTTCAGCCCATGCTTCATGGCTACCTACTGCTGGAGCTCCCATTGCATCAGTCGCATGACAAACACTACAAGATGCTTCATAAGCTTTTTTACCAGGATGAACTGGACCTGCATCAACTTCAGGAGGTAAATCTCTTTTTGTTGAAGGTGCAGGAGTAATTCCACCTAATTCATTTGTAATATGTAAAACAGGAACTTTACCATCAATACAATTAGTCATACATCTAGTACCTGCACCATAGTTTTTATTATCACTTAAATATGTTTTTACATTATTTACACCATCTTGAGGTATAGCTGTATCAACATTTGGATAGAAACCATCTTTATTTGGCATTTCAATTGATTGAAAATTTGCTTTATTTAAGTTAAAATCTTCATCAATTTCTTCACCTGCAACTGTTATTCCATTTTCCATTAATAAGTAAGCAGTAAGTGCATATGTATCACTATTGCTTAAACTTTTAGGATGAGGGAAAGGCATTGCATCTTGAATATACCAGTATAATGTACTAGCATATGGCCAATATGAACCAATATTTCTTACAGGAGGCTCAATACCAGGATCAGCATCTGCAGGATTTAATAATTGGTTTGTAAGTGATTTGATATCTCCACCAGAAAGTGTAGGATAACCCTTACCACCAGCACCAAAGTCACCATGACACATAGCACATTGTGCATCATATAGTTCATTACCATATCCTGCGTTACCATTTGCTACTTTTGGTTTACCATTTTCCATGATTACTTTACCATGCTTTGTATCAAATTCTGGCATACCTGTACCATCTGGCATTACATCAATATCCCATGCTGCAATTTCAGTTGGAGTTGGTGTTCTACCAAAAGAAGAAGTATCAATATTTTGTGAATTTACATTATATGATGTATATTTACCATTTGCTGTAGGATATAATACCCCACCATCAACAGCTCTTACGATTTCATTTGTATCTTTAACTTCAACTTTCTTTTCTTCTGTACAACCAGATAAAAGTAACAAAGAAGCTGATAAGCTAAGAGTAGTTAGTGTATTCTTAAGCATTGTGTTTTCTAATATGTACATTGTTAGTCTCACCTTTTTTATTTATTTCCCAAGTAACAATAGCGTTTCTGTGGTACACTGATTCAACACCAATTGCAGATGTTTCTTGATCAATTGTTGGTTGTGTATTATTAACATCATCAGTAGCTCTACTTGATAATAATAATGGATTTCCATCCCATTTCATAATGTATGAGAATCTTGTCCAAGATTTTGGTAATACTAAACCTTTTAAACTAGCTTCAATCCAGTTGTCTCCACCATCAAGTGAAATATCAACATGTTTGATTGTTCCGTGACCTGACCATGCAAGACCTTGAACTTCAACTAAGTCACCTTTTTTAAGGCTAGTCCATGGTTTTTCAGGACATGGAGATGTAATAACTGAGTTAACTTCATTTGGCCAGAAGTATTGTACTGCTTTTCCATTTTTTTGTAACATAGTATATTTAGAAGTTTCTTCTTTTGAATGCCAAGGCTTATCAGAGAATTCTAATCTTTTTAACCATTTAGTATTTAAGTTACCTTCCCAACCTGGAACAAGTAATCTTACAGGATAACCTTGCTCAGGTCTTAATGCTTCACCATTTTGTCCCCAAACTAGCATTGCATCATCCATAGCTTTTTCTACTGGAATCGTTCTAGGATTCCCTGCATTATCACTACCTTCAGCTAGCATCCATACTGCATCTTTATGTATACCTAAATCTTTAAGTACAGTTTTAAGCATAACACCAGTCCATTCAGCAGAACTCATCATACCTTTCATAAATTGAAGGTTATTAAATTGAGGTCCTCTCCATCCTGTTGAACCATTTGCAGGACACTCGATAAAGTATGTTCTTGATTCACTTGGATATCTTTTTAAATCTTCCAATGTTAAAACAATCTCTTTTTTCATTTTACCATGAATCATTAGTCTGAATTCATTTGGATCTATAGTTGCTGTTCCACCGTGATCTCTACAGAAGAATAAACCATTTGGAGTAATAATCCCCTCTGATTCATGTATAGGACACATAGATACAGATGCATACATATCACCTGAAGATAATAGTTTTGTAACTCTTCTTGTATTGTTATGCTCATATGGAGATGGCATACCGTATAAATTTTTATCAACTGCAATACCTAGTTTAGTACCCCATTCTGCTTCACCTACAATTGCGTGGTCATCTGCTGCTTTTAGACTCACTGGTGATAAAACATTAGCTGCTGCTACTGCACCAACTGAATATGCTGCTGTTTTTTTAAAAAACTCTCTTCTACTTGAATCTTCAGTAGTATTAAGATCTTTTTTAAATAATTC
>DQSS01000241.1 GCA_015663165.1 Arcobacter sp.
CTCACCTTTTTCATAAAGATCTACAAGAAACTGGCGTGCTACCTCTGTTGGCATTTCATTGTTAAATAGTTTTTCAAATTGTTGTTTTATATTCATAAGTTTATATTACCATTTAATTTATTTTTACTTCTTTGGAGTGTATCTAATAATTCTTCCGTATTACTATATTCTTCTTCAAAAAACATCAATAGTTTTTGATACACATCACTTTTAACTGCTTTAAAAGCTCTTCTAATTCATAGTTTTCTAGTTCACTCATGCTTTAGCCTATAGTTTTATGTTAAGTATTTTAGCATTATTTCTGTATATCTTCTATCAATTTATCAAAATCGTTCCTATAGAGTCTATCTTGAACTACTCTATATTTCTCAAATTCGCTTAGTGCATGTTCTTTGGCTATCTTGGCTGTTATAGTTCCTGCATCCGCTAATACTTCTCTATCATCAAATTCTAAAAATAGGTCAAGCCTAGTACTCCAGTCTTCCATCGTCATAGGTATGTTACGTTTTGCCCTAGACTCTGCTAAGTCCAAATACGCAGTGACTATGAGACCCAAAGACTCTAGTTCTTCTTTTTGCAAATAGTTTTTAGCCACTACTACATCTGTTTTCAGTATCTTTCCATCTGGTGCATTGTTCCAGGAGTTTAAACCCATATATTCTTTACTGCTATCTGCTCGTTTTACTATGAGTTCGGGTGCAGTGTGTCCGTGTATGGCATAGTGCATTTTATTTTGTACTTTTTTAAAAAATGCCTTCGTAAGGGCATCATCTTTATTATAGTCAAGACTCGTTGCATAGATGTCTGTAACCTTCTGATAAAATTTTCTTTCACTCAGCCGTATATCTCGTATCTCTTCGAGTAATCTATCAAAATACTCTTCACCCAAAAATGATCCATTTTCAAGACGCTTTTTGTCTAACACATATCCTTTAATTGCAAACTCACTTAGCACCTGTGTAGCCCACTGTCTAAACTGTGTGGCTTTTTTGGAATTTACTCGGTAGCCTACTGAGATGATAGCATCTAAGTTGTAAAACTTTGTATTGTAGTTTTTACCATCATCGGCAGTATGTTCCAAAATGGAACTAACTGAATTCTCATCTAGCTCATCATCCTCAAAAATATTTTTCAAATGTTTTGTAATAGCAGGACGCTGCACAGAAAAAAGATCTGCTATCATATTCTGAGTAAGCCAAACAGAATCGTCCATAAATTTCACTTCTATACTATCAGCTCCACTTTGAGAAGTAAATATTAGGAACTCTGCTGTGCTGTTTCTTATTTTTAGGTTTTTTTTCATTTTTATATCTCAATTCCTAGTTTTTCATTCATATATTCTACTATCTCATCTCTGGAAATACTTATTTTTTCATCTATTATTTCAAAAATAAAATCTTTTTCATCATTATTGAGTGTATCTATTTTATTTTTTATTTGACCTATTAGTTCCGATTCATTTTTTTGTAGCCATTTGTTCTCTATATCATTTTCTTGATCAAGATTATTACGATACTCTGTTAGTTTCCATATATCATACATTATCTTAACGAAGGCAGTTTTAGGTATGTCATCAGGCGGAGATTCAATGGTTACTTTTTCATTCAAAGTACCTAACAATTCTTCTGTAATATTTATTGGAAGAGGATTCCCAAATTCACTTTCTTCATACTCTCTACCATCTAGCTCGTTTTGAACTTTTTCGAAAAATGCCTTAGGTATTCTAAAACCATAGCTAGCCTCTTTATTCTGCACTCTAATAATATTAACATAATCAATATCCAACATATGAAAATCTACCAACTCATACAATACATCTTCCAAATCGCCTTCTTCATACCCCTCTATCGCAATAGAATATTCTCTTATATTTTCTTTTTCTTCAACATTAAGAGAGTAATAAATGTGAAACCCTGTATTTCCTATAAAGGTTTCAAGTATTCTAATTATTTCATCTACCTCTTGCTTGTTTCGTGCCTCATGCCATTGCATAATTACTTCTTTGGCTACTTGAGTTTTTTCTCCATTAGTTTCTATAAAATAAACAACTGTTTTTAGTAACCTTTCAATCCAATATTTCTCCTCTTCCTCTATATCACTCATATTAAAATATTGATAAGTTTTATCTTGTATGTTTTTAAAGGACTCTTGCATTTTTGATAATTTAATGGCTGTATCTCTTAAATTAATTAACGGTATTCTGCTGTCAGTTCCATCAATAATGCCTATAAACTGTTTCATAAAGTTTTTAAATGGAAAATAGTAATCACTAATTCCTTTTAGTTCATCCTCGAATTTTTCTTTTGTATCATACCTTCTACTATTCAGAGGAAATTCTTTTTCTTGAATCATCAATTGAAACACCTCTTGATACAATGGGTAAATATGTCTATCTCCTTTACCTTCAAGACGATATTCAAAGAGCTTATTGCACTCTTTTATAAATTTTAGAAACATCTCTCGTAAATTTCGTTGATATTTTTGCCATTCATAGTTGCTTTTATAACTATATTGTCTCATAATTGTTTTACGCCATATAACATTTAGATGAATATCAAACTTATCAAATAGATTTTCTTTAGGAATAGCTTTTTTAGAGTCCATTATCGCATATTTATATAATTCCTCATTTGGAAAAGGTAAATGAATAGCTTCAATATTTATCTTCTTATACTCAGGAAATATATTTTCAAAAACATCAATCCTATTATTACTTTCCTCAAATAGTTGATTTGTTTTATCTAGGTCAGCTAGATACTGTATATATAGCTCATTCTCCTGTTCTTTTACAATAATAGAATTTGTTTTTTCTTTTAAAATGGCAAATAGGGTTGTTTTATTTTCAGAAATAAATTTCAAATACTCTTCTGGAAATACAATATTACAATATCCATAAAGACTAATCACTTCATCTATTTTTTTAGATATTAGTTCATCCAATAGAAGATTATCACTAAAAGTCAAAAGCTCTGGTATATCAACTTTTGTTTTTTGTAACCATTTAGCCAAATAACCCAACCCATTATAATTACTATTTTTATCTAATTCTATCTTATTGAGACAATCAGATAATTGCAAGCAGAACTTAGACACAAAAGTGTCTTCAAATACAAAAATAGATAATTTATTTTTTTGATTTACTACGTATTCAGAAGTATCAGTTTGAAAAGATTTATTCATTTCTTCTAGTGTATTTAAGTCACTAAATGGTGGATTAAAATTAACAAATAACTGGATTAAACCCTCACTATAAACATCATCATATATTTCCCTATTATTCTTCCAGTAGTTGTATGGTTCAAAATCCATTAAGCCATCTATTGCATCAACAATGACTGTGAATTTCTTAGTAGCTACAATTTTTGCTAATCTATTTAAAAAATCATCATCATTTTCTACCAAAAAAGGTATTTCAGAAAAAAACTCATACATATAACTATCTTCAATTAAAACAAGTAAGGAAACAAGGGACTCCTCTATAGATATAGTCTGATGTAATATATCAACCAAATGTTGTGAACGAACAGGATGTAGACCTTCGACATATTTTTTATTAAAGAGGAGATAGTATTCTTTTTCAAGCATTTTATAAAGCTCATCTCTATCTGATTCGAAACTCATATTATCTTCTATATATGAAGTTAGCTTTCTTGTTTGTATTTTTATATTTAAAATATCTGCCAAAGAAATAATTCGCAGTATTTCAATTTTTGCTTGTGCATCATTTTCTTTATTGAGTTGTTTTATTTGTTGTTCTAATCTCTCATGTATCATCTTGCCATGTGTTAACAGGTACACATATTCTATAAGTAGCCCTTTTAATTCTATTTTTTCCCAAACAGGCTGCCAAGATTTAACTTCTTTATGAAGTTTGTTTTTTGCCTTTAGCTGACTAAAAATACTTTCAGCTTCATCTTGCAAAAGATTTATATCGACCAAATTTAGTTTTGCCTTTGATGCATCTAGTCCATACCTATACCAATCTTCTTCTCGTGTTGTGACTATCATTTTAACAGGTAAGTCAAATATTCTATCAGCTAACATGTCCCACTTTTTAACTCTCTTGTCTAGTCCATCTACAACGATAATTGGTAACTGCCCTATTTTTATTCTCGTCTCTATAAAGTCAAAAATAGATTCAACATTTTCCTGACTTTCTGAATAGTTTAACTGATATACATCAAACCCAAACCCTCTAAGCTCATAAGCTACTTGCCATGCAAGAGTAGATTTTCCTTGTCCACTTGATGACTTGACTACAGTTACACCATACTCCTCTACACTTTCTCGAATCTTATTTTGCCATTCTATACGCTCAACAGGAAGCCCAAGTCCAATGTGTATAGGTTTAGCTGCCTTACCATCAAAGTAACCCAAGTCTGTTATATTATCATGCGTGTCAAATGATACCGTTGTGATCAAATTCTTTTTAATAGCTTCATTTGTTGGTGTTTTAGAAGAAGCATCTTGAACTAGTTGTATAAGTTGCAATATATCTTGATGCTTAATAGTTTTTCTTTCTTCAGACCAAAGAGAGATATGATACAAAAGAGAAAATAAGAACTGCTCCTCAATCCCGTTATTTAAATCAAATTTTTCTAGAAGTAATTGCTTACACTGCTCATACAATGTATTTTTATTAACTATTTCAAAAGTAATTTTTTGAAGGAAATTTTTAATGTTTACATCTTTAGCACCATCTAAGGCTTCAATCTTTTCTTGCCAGTATTCTAATGACTCTTTACTGTAATTTTTATGCTCTAAACTCTTTAAGTGACCTTTTGTAATAGTACTATTATGCACAAATGAGAAATTAGCGTTCGAGTCTTTTATATAGACTTCTAAATAGTTTTTTAATACACCCATATCCCAAAACTTACTTGAATCTATACTATTTATAGAGGACTTAACTTGAATATATTCATTTTTATGAATTATATCAATATCTTCTATCCCCTCCATCCCTATAATATAACCATAATCTTCGCTGGAAAGAATTTGATGACACGCATATAGAAACTGAAAGTTAAATCCCCTAATGGCTATGGAGCCACCATTTCTTATTTCTTTAATTTCAGATAGTGTATTTACTTGTTTTGATTTTGGTTTGTTTCTTCTTTGTCTTCTACTCATTTAATATCTCCAAACTCAGCCTCAATATCCTCAATACTAGGCAAAGAAGACTTAAACTCATCAGGTAGTACCTGCGTAAGTTCATATTCACTCACACCTATGGGGCTATCTACTCTCTGTAGGGCATACTCTACTACGGTATCATTTTTTGATTTACAGATGAGTATGCCTAGCGTTGGGTTATCATTGGTTTCTTTTACTTCTCCATCTACTGCGGATACATAAAAGTTCAACTGCCCTGCAAACTCTGGCTTGAACTTCGTTGTCTTTAGCTCTACTACTATGTAACACTTTAGCCCAATATGATAAAAGAGTAAGTCTATTTTGAATTCATCGCCACCTACTACAAGCTTGTACTGACGACCAACAAAAGCAAAACCACTCCCAAGCTCTAGTAAAAACGTAGTCATGTGTTCCATGAGTGAAGTTTCAAGTTCTAATTCATCATGCTTGTGCGTGAGATTTAAAAAATCAAAATTATAAGGGTCTTTAAGTAATGCTTTGGCTAGGTCTGACTGAGCGGTAGGAAGGTTAGCATCGAAATTATTGATTGACTTTTCATCTCTTGTGTGAAGACTACTGTCTATTTGATGTAGCAGTACAGCTCTTGA
>DQSS01000009.1 GCA_015663165.1 Arcobacter sp.
ACTAACCAACATCAGTACCGTAGTATTTTCTTGATGTTTGTTTTGTTTTCTCTGATTTATATGACTATTTATGCTTTGATTAAAAGAAATAAACAAGCGTATTTTATTATAGGTGGGTTAGGTTTGTTTACAACTTCAGGTTTGTTTATGTATTTGTCCAGTTCAGGGGTTTATGATATCTATAGATATATTCCTTATTATACAGAGTCTTCATTAGTATTAGAAATAATGCTTTTTTCTTTAGCATTGGCTTCTAAAATAAAGAGCTTAGTAAAGGAAAAAGTAAAATCAGAAGAGAGAAAAATTCTTTTAAAAGATTTAAATCATAGAGTTCAAAATAACATGCGAATTATACTTTCGTTTATAACTTTACAAAGAGATGAGCTGATAGACAAAAAAACAGACAATATATTGACGAATTTAGAAAATAGAATTTTGGCAATCTCAGAACTCTATTCTTTATTAGAAGTAAAAGGGGAGGGTAGTATTGTTGATACCAATAAATATTTCTTCTCAATTATTGAAAATCTGAAAAAGAGTTTTAAACGTAATGAAATTAAAATAGTGCTCAATTCCACTGTAAGTATGAACTCTGAATATGCAAAGTATTGTGCTATTATTGTTAACGAAGCTGTGACCAATGCTTTTAAATATGCATTTAATCATACTAAGAGTGGGGAAATAAAAATTGAGTTACAGGAAAATGAAAAGAGTTATTTTTTAAGTATTGAAGACAATGGTAGTGGATTTAAGAAGAAATCTACCAATGGTTTAGGGATGACTATTTTAGATACTTTAGTTACGCTACAGTTAGAAGGAACGTTAAGCATAAAACAAAAAAACGGAATAAAGCTAGAGATAGAGTGGAGAAAAAATGATAGATAAAATAAAGATTTTAATTGTAGAAGATGAGTCATTACTGGCAATAGGTATAAAGACAAAACTTGTAAAAATGGGATATAAAATGGTTGATATCGCTATAAATTATGAAAAAGCAATGCTTAATATTAAAGAAGAAACACCTGATTTAATTTTACTAGATGTAGATTTAAAAGGTACTTTTACAGGTATAGACATAGCTAATACCAAAGAGGTTTTTAATAAAATACCTATTATTTATATTACATCATATAAAGATAGTAAAACTTTAGAAAAAATAATGTTGACGAATCCTAAAAATTATCTTTCTAAATCATTACGTTATGAAGAATTAGAAGTTGCTGTCTCTTTAGCTCTTCAAGACAAAATGATAAAAACTGTAGATATGGGTTATGGTTTTAATTATGATTTTGAAAATAGAGAGCTTTTTGAAAATAAAGTAGTTGTGAACTTAACTAAAAAAGAGAAACTTCTGCTTGAAAATCTTCTTAAACGAAAAGGTGAGTATGTCTCTTGTCATATATTAGAATTTGAAATATGGTTACATGAAGTACCTGCAGAAAGTTCTCTTCGTACTTTGGTTGTCAATTTACGAAAGAAACTAAAATATACAGATGAACCTATAGAGAAGCATAAAATGCTTCTAAATAAACCATATTTAGGTTACATGTTAACTTACAGAAACATTTCTTAAAAAAATCCTTTTAAAAAAAGGAGAAATATTAGAAGTATTCCAAAGTGTAATAAGAAATAGTTTGTCAATACTTCCATAGCCTTGAAACTCTTTTTCTACCGATAATCCACCAAAATTTTTATAGAGCTTTAAATGCTCTTCGGTCATTACAGAAATGGCATCCATTTTAAAAAAAGCTAAGATTTTGTAAGAGTCTATCGTTAAAAGTTTAAACTCTGGTTTTAGTCCTTCACTGTCTTTGATGATGACACGAGAAGCCTCACATAAGTTTTTGTTTTGATTTCGTAAATAATCTAATGAAAACTTTTTATCTATAGGAAGTTTTTCATTACTTGAATCAAATATGAGTCTACAGGTACCTGTAATCACGTCTCTTTTACTATAGACAATGGCAGAACATTCATCATATTCATCAAAATTTAACCCTTTAATGATTTCAGGAAATTCATTATCGTAATTCATTTTTTTATAGATTTGGCTACGCAACATATAGATTTCAATTAACTCTTTAACGGTCACTGCTAAAGATACCTCATGGTCAATCCCAGACTCATACAACTTTTGATTAAACTCAATGCTGTTTTTAATAATCTTTGAGAGTATGGTTAGTTCTGTTAATTTGGCTTCTATCCCATGTTTTTGAAGTAAACTATTTACTTGAAAACTAATGTTCATTTGTGCATTTTGATATTTCATTTTGAATCCTTTATGTGAAAGTACTCGTAGAGTAAAGAAATACTTAAGCAAGAATAAAGGAAGTTTGAAACAAGTATTTTGTAAGATTTGGAAACTATTTAACAAGAAAAGCTAAGGATGGATTTGATGATTGGACTACTTGAGACAAAAGAAGAGACACTAAAGTTTTTAATTAAGAGTTATTTAAAATTGAGTCAAAAAAAACTTGCAGAAGAGTTTGAAGTTACTGAAGCAGAGATGTCTAAAATCATAAATAACCAAGAGAAAAAACTGAAAAACATTCATCTTTTAGGTTTTTGTTATTTACATGACCTTCCTTATGAAGTTTTTGACAATAAAAAATTTAATACAGAAAAGAAAGTAATGTTTTTTTTAGAAAATTATAAAACGAGCAAAGAAGAAGAGATATTTGAGGAAGATACAGAGTTAATTGAAGACTTAGTCGGTACATGGTATGCCTATGTCCATCCTAGTAATCCTCTTGCAGATATTTACTGTATTGAAACAACGATATTAGAAGACCTAAGAGTAAAAGACCAGCATCGAAATTTTGGAAAAGTTCTCATGGGAGAGCGTCAATCTATCATCGTTAAAAAAGCTCAAAACAGTAGAAATTTTGTCAATATTGTCTTTGACAATGACCAAGTTGTATATGGTATGTTTCCTTTTTCAATGCTTTCAAAAACTAACCAAGTGAACCGAGAAATGTGTAATTTTGGTTTCTTTTCTCGTAAAAAATTAGATTTGAATGTCGCTCAAAAGATACTAGGTGAGAGTATTATGAG
>DQSS01000160.1 GCA_015663165.1 Arcobacter sp.
GAAACTAAAGAGGACTACATCTATCTAAAAGGCGAATTAGATAAATTAGGATACATAGTGCAAAGTGTAGTTTTAGATGGTAAGAGTGGGATAGATATAGTAAATAAAGATTCAAATGCAAGTTTTGCATTTGAAAATATGATTTTTAAATTATACGTTAAAGAGGAAGAATAATGGTAAAACTTGCTCCAAGGTAAGTTTTACCATTATAAATAAACTCTTCATTTAGTGCTTCAATATTTCCATCCATACCTTCTACAATTAATCGATATGTCATATTTAGGCCAAGTCCTGTACCTTGAGACTGATGTTTTGTTGTAAAATATGGTTCAAATATTTTTGAGATAATCTCTTTTGGTATTCCCTTTGCATTGTCTTTTATATTTATATAAACTTTATTATCTTTGATAGATGTAGAAATAATAATAAGCCTATTTTCTTGTACATTTTCAACTAATGCATCTTTTGAGTTATTAAAAATATTTATTAGACACTGTGTAAGTTCATTTTCATATGATTCTAAATTTATATCTTTTGTACAATCCAATACAACATTTATATTTTCAGATTTTATAGGTCCTGAAACAAGATTTATAAAAGTAATTAAACTCTCTTCTACATTAAACATTTTTTTATCTCTATCACCTTTAATAAAGTTTTTAAAATCATCAATTGTTTTAGATAAATATTGTGCATTTTTATTTATATCATCACAAGATTTATAAAACATTTCGTCAGTTAATACACCATATTCTTTTTGCATAGAAAGTCCAGTTGCACTAGTAGATATGACAGATAAAGGTTGTCTCCATTGATGAGCAATATTTCCTATCATCTCGCCCATTGATGCTAGTTTTTCTGACTTATACAGTTGTAATTGTATCTTTTCATTTTTACTAACTTCTTCTTTTACTTTATCTTCAAGGCCTTCATTTACCTTACTTAGCTCAAGCCAAGATTCTTTTAAACTATTTTTCATTTTCTCAAATTCTTTAAATAAAAATCCAATTTCATCATTTGTATCAATTCTTATATCTGAAATAGAATTTTTATCATTTGCAAATGAACTTATATTTTTTTGTAACTTTATAATATTTGAAATTATATATTTGTTTAGCAAAAAGCTCATTAATAATTGTAGAAGTATTAATGTAAGTATTGTTTTTATGATAAGATTTTTAATTATATATTGTTTTGCTAATTCAACTTTATCGTGATTATGATATATTAATACTGTTGCAATTTTCTCACCTTCGTACATTAAGTCTACACTTCTCTTAAGTGGATTATTTATGTAATTTTTTGTTTTGTCTTTTATAACTGATGTTATTTTTGTACCATCAATATCTTTTATAATAATCAAATCAATTGACTCATTTAATGCTTCGGTTTCTATAATATCTTTAGCAACACTAACTTGAAAATTCCAAATAATTGAAGGCAATATCAAAGATAATCTTTTATTTGTTATTTTCATCTGAGTTAATAAGTCTTTTTGAACTTGATCTGAATATTTATAGTATGAAATAATTCCAGAAAAACCTTGTATTGCAAATACTGTTACAAGTAGTATGATATTTAGTTTAAAAGATATTGTATTTTTTTTCATTATTTTAAATATTTATTCATTATTTTCTGATATCTTCCATCTTTTTTCATCTTATCTAATTCTTCTTGCCATTGATTTATGATGCTATTTGGTGTGGTTCTTGAAAATGCTATATAAAGCTTTGTATCTTTTATTTTATATATTTTTTTTATTTCATTTGGATTTATGCCTAATTGTTTTGCTTTATATATACCTTGTGTTTCACCTGCAGCCCATAGGTTTATTCTACCTCGTATTAGCTTTTGAACATTAAGTTGATCTCTTGGAACTGAGTATAAGTTATCAAAGTCATTATCTCTTAAAAATAATTCATTTGCACCTTGATAATATGTTCCTATTTTATATATTGGATTTTTAGCATCATCTAAAGTATTTATAACTATATTAGAATCAGCTTTTGCGTAAAATACCCATGAATTGTCTGATACAGGTCCGACCCATTTAAACATAAACTCTCTTTGCTTTGTTCTTGTCATTGAAAATAATATCTTATTTGGTTTGTTTTGAATACTTTTATATGCTCTTGCCCAAGGCATAAGTTTTATTTCACGCGTATCATTTATATTTTTTTTTATTTCATCTACAATTTCACTTGTGATACCTACTAATTTTCCATTTTCTTTATAATTAAAAGGTGGATAATTTTCTGTCATAATATCATTTGCATACAAAAAGTTAATAGCCAATAAAAACATACATATTTTTTTCATAATAGATCCTTTATTTAAGTATACTTTATCTAAAAATAACTTTAAATTATATTTAATTGTATTATGTTTTGATTAACCCTATAATTGGCTTTACTTAAGTATAATACAAAAAATATTGGAGCAAATATGGATTTTAAAACTTTTGGACTAAACGACACAATACTTGAGGCTATTCATGAGTATAAATACTATGAAGCAACACCAATACAAGAAGAGATAATACCTCACATACTTAAAAAAAGAGATGTTCAAGCAATAGCACCTACAGGTACTGGAAAAACTGCAGCTTTTTCTTTACCTATCATTCAAAATTTACTTAAAAACACAAGCAACTCAAATGGTATAAGAGCGCTTATAATAGCTCCAACAAAAGAACTTGCAGTACAAATAAATAAAAATATTGAACACTATACAAAACATACATCTTTAAATTCTTATGTAATATTTGGTGGGGCTAAAATGGTTTCTCAAATCACAATACTTGAAACAAAAGTTGATATACTTGTGGCAACTACTGGAAGATTAGTAGAACACATAAAACAAAAAACTATAAACTTACGAAATGTAGAAGTTTTAGTTTTAGATGAAGCAGATACTTTACTTGATATGGGCTTTATAAATGAAATAGATACGGTAAGAGAAACTATAGGAGAGAAAATACAAACTTTACTTTTCTCTGCTACTTTAGGTCAAAGTATCAAAAAACTTTCAGATAAAATTTTAGACAAAAAAATATCAGTAAATATCGACAAAGCACAAAAAGCAACACATAAAATAAACCAAAGTGTGTATTATGTTTCCAAGCAAGAAAAAGATGAATTAGTTTCATACCTTATAGGTAAGCAATATAAAGATAGATTTATAGTATTTACAAGAACAAAGTTTGGAGCAAAGCAAGTATTTAAAGCTATTACGGCTGCTGGAGTTAAAGCCATATCTTTACACGGAGATTTATCTCAAGGTGCAAGATTAAAAGCTATACAAGAATTTAGAGATGATAAAGCTCAGGTTTTAGTAGCTACTGATATTACAGCTCGTGGTATTGATATAAAAGCATTAGAATGTATAATCAACTATGATATACCAAATAGTGTTGATGATTATATTCATAGAATTGGTCGTACAGGAAGAGCTGGAGAAGTTGGAAATGCGATTTCACTAGTAAGTCCTAGTGAAGTATATAGTATAAGAGTTATTGAGAAAAAACTACAGTTATTACTTACTGAAGTTACTATGGATGGCTTTGGGGAAAAGGTAAGAGATGAAATCAAATCTCCAAAAATAACTATAAAAAAAGAAGAAAAGCAAAAAACAAAAGGTGCTTTTGGAAATAAAAGAAAAAAAGAACCTTCAAGAAAAAAACTTAAAGGTAAAAGATCTGGATGGAATATCCACGATAATAGATAGGAGATAAAATGTTTACAGGACTTATAAGAGAATTAGCAAAGGTGAAAAGTTTACAAGGAAGTACACTAAGTATTCAAAGTGAATATACTCCAAAGGTTGGAGATAGTATAGCTATAAATGGTGCTTGTCTTACGGTTATTGAAACATCAAGTTCAGTATTTAGTGTAGAACTATCTCCTGAATCACAAAAAGTACTAGCAATGAAAAACTATCAAAATACAGTTCATATGGAACCAGCTATGATGATGGGTGATAGATTTGAAGGTCATATAGTTCAAGGTCATGTTGACTGTATAGGTAAAATATCTTCTATTGTACAAAGTGGTAATTCTACAGATTTCTTTATAACTATACCTAGTAAATTTATAAAATTTGTTATACCAAAAGGTTCTATAACTGTTGATGGTGTAAGTTTAACAGTAAATGATGTAGACAAAAAGAAAAGCTCATTTAGATTAACAATTATTCCTCATACTATCAAAAATACTTTATTTAAAGATTATAAACTAAACTCTAAAGTAAATATAGAAACAGATATGTTTGCAAGATATGTATACAATATGTTTTCAAGTGTTCAGGATGATAAGAAGTTATCTTGGTCAGATGTTGATAAGTATATGGCTAGTTACTAATCTGTATCTATATTGATTATATAAAAGTACTTTTTACTTAGAACATTCGCATATGATTGAATAATAACATTTTGAGTATTTGCTAACTCTTTTACTTCTATAACTCTTCCTACTTTAAGACCAAAAGGAAAGATATCATCTTGTCCACTAGTAACTACTTCATCTCCTATATTTATCTTATGCCATTTAGGAACATACTTTAAAATAAGTTTTCCATTTTTAGTTATTCCAGATGTTATTCCTGGTGCTTTTTTATCTCCTATAAATACCGCATAGTTACACTTACTATTTGTATTTAAATAACTAACTGTTTTATTATCTTGGCGTAGGACTATACCTGCACTATAATTTTCAGGTGTTACTAGGGCTAATATTTTCTTTTCTTTTGATAAATTTGTATCTAAGATTACTTTTGAGAAATTATTTAGATTTATATAACTTAAAACTTTTACAAAATTTACTTTTATTGTATTGTTTTTATCTAAAAAAATATTTTGAAACTTTACTAGCTCTTTTTGTGATGTTTCATATAGTATTTTATAGTTATTATTTTGGCTAACTTGATTTTGTAGATATGAGATTTGTTCTGTTTGGTTTATATATGTATCAAAAAGATTTGATACATATAGTATATTTTTACTATAGCTTGATTTTAAATCTAAGCTAATAGGTGTAATTTTATTTGATATTATTCTATCTATATTAAAAACATATCCCAATACTACTAGGATAATCAGAAATATAAAAAATATCTTTTTATTCATTACTCATTTGATATTATTTTTAAAAGTGGCTCTTGATCTAGTACTTTACTAGTTCCATAAGCAACAGCAAGTAAAGGCTCATCTGCAACTCTTACAGGAAGTTTAATATCAGCTGATAAGTATTGATCAAGTCCATAAATCAAAGCTCCTCCACCAGTAAGTACAACACCATTATCAACAACATCACCAGCTAAATCAGGTGGCATCTCTTCTAATACTTGTCTTACAGCTAAAGATATCTCTCTAAATGGTTCTTTTAAAGCATTTCTAACACCTTCACTAGAAAGTTCAATAGTAGATAACAATCCAGAGCTATCTCTACCTTTTACTTTAATAACTTTATCTTTTGCTTGTTTGATTGCTGTACCTATTTCTATTTTAATATTTTCAGCACTTCTCTCTCCAATATAAAGGTTAAAGTTTTGTCTAACATAATCAATAATAGCTTTATCAAATCTATCTCCAGCAACTTTAATAGACTTACTTAATACAAGTCCACCTAAAGATGTTACACCAATCTCAGTAGTACCACCACCAATATCAACTACAACATGACCCTCAGGACTAGAAACAGGAATACCAGCACCAATGGCAGCTGCCATAGGTTCTTCTACAAGAAATACTTCTCGTGCCCCTGCACTAAGTGCAGATTCTTTTACAGCTTTTCTTTCAACTTGTGTAATTCCATGAGGAATACAAATGATAATTCTAGGACGAATAAATGACTTTCTATTATGTGCTTTTTCTATAAAGTATCTAATCATTCGCTCAGTCATCTCAAAATCAGCAATAACACCATCTTTCATAGGTCTAACTGCTTGAATATTTACAGGAGTTTTACCTATCATTAGTTTAGCCTCAGCCCCAACTGCAAGTATTTTATCTCGACCATATCTATCATGTTGTACTGCTACAACTGAAGGTTCATTTATAATGATACCTTTTCCTTTGATAGATACAAGTGTATTAGCTGTTCCTAAATCTATTGCCATATCAGTAGAGAACCAACCTATTAGTTTATCAAAAATCATTTTATATCCTTTACTATGCTATTTTTGGTTTTTTAGTTTTTGTTATTACATCTTTTGTAATAGTCACTGTTTTATTTGAATATTCAGGTAACTCATACATAATATCAAGCATAACATCTTCTAAAATTGCTCTTAATCCTCTAGCACCAGTTTTTCTTGTACTAGCTTTTGCTGCTATTTCTTTTAAAGATGCCTTATCGAACTTTAAAGTTACATCATCCATTGAGAATAGTTTTTTATACTGTTTTGTAAGTGCATTTTTTGGTTCAGTTAAAATATGAATCATAGCTTCTTCATCAATCTCTTGTAAAGTAGTAATCATATGAAGTCTACCAATAAGTTCAGGAATAAGACCATATTTCATAATATCATCAGCTTCAACCAAATCCAAAATACCTTCTCTTTCTTCTTTAGTCTTTTTATCTTGGTTAAATCCTAAAGTATTTCCACCTTGTCTTTTACCAATAACATCAGTCAAACCATCAAAAGCTCCACCACAAATAAATAATATATTTGTAGTATCAATTGAAATTGCTTCAGCATTTGGATGTTTTCTTCCACCTTTTGGTGGTACATTAATAGTACTACCTTCGATGATTTTTAAAAGTGCTTGTTGAACACCCTCTCCTGAAACATCTCTAGTAATTGATCTATTTTCACTCATTCTTGCAACTTTATCAACTTCATCAATAAATATAATTCCAGTTTCAGCTTTTTTAATATCACCATCTGCAGCTTGAATAAGTCTAGTTACGATATTTTCAACATCATCACCAACATACCCAGCTTCAGTTAAAGATGTAGCATCTGCAATTGCAAATGGAACATCAATATACTTAGCAATAGTTTGGGCAAGAAGTGTTTTACCACTTCCTGTAGGTCCTATTAAAAGTACATTTGCTTTTGTAAGTTCAATATCATCATTTTTTTCTTTTGATCTAAATACTCTTTTGTAGTGATTGTAAACAGCAACACTTAGAACTTTTTTAGCTTTTTCTTGACCAATAACATATTCATCAAGTATACTTTTCATCTCTTTTGGTGTAAGTATTTTTTGTTCTGTTGTAGTTTCTTCTGTATTACTTTCTAGTTTTTTCTCAACTAATTCCATAGTGTCACCTTTTTGGTGACCTTCAATTATTTCATATGCACTTTTTGCACATGTTTTACAGATACTAGATTTATCTCCTGATATTACAGGATTTTTTTCAGTATCTTCTACACCACAAAAATCACATATTGATATATTTTTATCCATATTTCTTATTTCCTTGTAAAGGGAATTCCCCTTTTTGTTTCCATAACAAAATTTGCAAGTTGTTTTGCATATTCATTTGAACTTTCATCTATAATATTTTGAGCAGATTCTTTGATAGGATTTGAACTATCAAATATTGCTTTATAAGCTTTTTTAATCTCATCTATATTACTTCTATCTTTAAATCTTCTTCTTAAACCATTAATATTTAAACTTCTTAAAGTTGCTCTATTTCCTTCACAAATACAAAAAGGAGGTATATCTTGAACTAAAATAGAACCTCCTCCTACCATAGAACCTTCACCAATATTACAGAACTGATGAATTGCACTCATTCCACCAACTACAACATTTGATGCAATTTCAACATGTCCTGCAACAGCTGTTGAATTTGCTATAACTATATTATCTTGTAAGATACAATCATGTCCTAAATGAACATGACCCATAAGTAGACAATTATCACCCATAGAAGTGATATATCCTCCACCTGAAGTTCCTGTATTTACTAAAGTATGTTCTCTTATTGTGTTGTTATTTCCAATTATAAGTTTAGTTTCTTCACCATCAAACTTTAAATCTTGAGGAATAGTTCCAAGAACTGAATGAGAAAAAATTTTATTATTTTTTCCTATAGTAGTATCTCCTTCAATAAGACAATGAGAAGATACAGTTGTACCTTCATCAATAGTAACTTTTGCACCAATAATTGTAAATGCGCCTATTGTTACACTTTCGTGTATTTTTGCACCATCTTCTATTATTGCTGTTTTGTGAATATTACTCATATGTCTATTTATTTGTCCATAATCATAGCTTTTAGTTCAGCTTGTGCAACTAAAATATCATCAACATAAGCTTCACTACCAAGAACGATAAGTGTTTTTCTTTGTTTTAAGATTTTGATTCTATATTCAAGCTTATCACCTGGCTTAACTGGTACTCTAAATTTTGCACCATCAATACTCATAAAATACATAACTTTTTCTTTCATTTGTTCTTCAGTATATCCACCTGTTTTAAAAGCAAGTATTCCACCTGCTTGTGCCATACCTTCAAGTATCATAACACCTGGGTATATTGGGTGACCTGGAAAGTGACCTTGAAAAACTGGCTCACTTATTGAAACATTTTTATATGCAACTATATTTTCACCTTCAGTCATACTTATAACTTTATCTACAAGTAAAAATGGGTATCTATGAGGAAGAATTTTTTGAATTTCGACTACGTCTAACATTTTGTATCCTAATTAATGGTATTTAAGTGTTTACACACTATTTTAATAATAAATAATACCTAAAAAATGATTATAAAGTAGTAAAGTAAATTTTTATATTTTGGCTTAA
>DQSS01000197.1 GCA_015663165.1 Arcobacter sp.
AGAATGTGAGTTTAGGTTCAATCATAGAGGTGAAGATTTATACAAATTATTGTTGAAAATCTTTAGAAAATCACCTCTAAACTAGTCTAGCCCCCCTTATAAATATTTTTACTAAGCTACAGGAAGGTAAAATTTAAGTATTTTTTAATATAATTATATGTTTCAATAAATACTAATTTTGAAGGAAGAAAAATGATGAAAATCAAAACAACACTAGCAATAGTGGCAATAAGTATACTAATGACACCACAGGCATATGCAAAGACCAAAGAAGGCACTGCATTAAAGACAATTTTTACAAAATGTGGAGTAGGGGCTATGATTTTTGACGATGAACCTATTTTGGCAGGATTAACAAATTTCTTTTTGCCATATTCGTCTCTTTCGGCTACGTCAACTTACTTTTCATCAGATGACAAGTGTGCATCAGGAACTAAAAAAGTTGCAGTACTTATAGTTGGAGCATATGATGAGATTGAAGCTGAAATAGCAGTAGGTCAAGGAAAATATCTTACTACATTATCAGAGTTATCAGGTAAGAGTACAGCAGAAATAAGAACAAAATTTTCTTCAGTATTAACATCAGAAAATTATCAAGAACTATCAAAAGAAGAAAAGGCTGAAAAACTTTTTAGCATAGTCAATTTTAATTTGTAAAAAAAGGAGGAACTCTAAAGTCTTCCTTTGCTTATATCATTTATGAAATCAATCTTTATTTTTTTTATCTCCTTCCAATTTGCATATTCACAATATTTCTCTCCTGTACATAATTTATCCCAAGAAAAAATTTGGCTAAGTTTACTACATTATAATAATGGGGTAAGTAGTATAAAAAACAAGAGTTTTTTTTTAGCTAAAAATGGTATGCATAATCCCAAAGAAGAAATGTTAAAAACTATTAGTGCATACAATAGTGATAATTATGATATTATTTGTAAGTTTCCAGCAAGATGTTTTTGGCTAGCTACCAAGCTAAATTGGACTGATATTAATCATAAACTAAAATATTGTGTTGATTATAATAAATGGGAACCTCAAATAAATGTTCAATCTATTAGTATGGTATTTGTAAGTGGGTACTTGGGGAACCCTGCATCAGCATTTGGGCATTCATTTTTAAAAATAAACAAAAGTAACAATAAAAATACTTTATCTGATATTACTGTAAGTTATGGTGCAATATTGCCTAAAAAATATGGATTATTATCGTATACTTATAATGGTCTATTTGGTGGTTATCAGGGTTCATATAGACATAAATACTATTATATGGATGATATAGAATATAGCAATAAAGAATTTAGAGAGATTTGGGAATATCAACTTGATTTAACTGAAGATTCTAAAAAACTATTCTTGATGCATTTATGGGAACTAGAAAAAATTACATTTGATTACTATTTTTTTAATAGAAATTGTGGATATAAAATTAGTGAGTTACTTGAAGTTACTAGTAGTAAAAATATTTTAGATAGAGCCTTAATTTGGTATGCACCAATAGAAACATTTTATAAGTTAGAGAATGCAATTAATAATGTAAAGTATTATCCTTCATTACAACAAAAAGTATATGCACACTATAAAGGGCTTAATTTGAAACAAAAGAATATTATCAATGATATTCTTTTATATAGTCAACTAGATTCTTTAGAAGATAAAAAAATTGTACAAATATCTAAAATAAAAATATTGGATTTTTTAATAGAATTTTATACCTATAAGTTGCAGCAAATTGATAAACAAAGTCTTGAATATTTAACTACTAAAAAAGAAAAAAGTGAAGTCTTAAGACAAAGAATTAAGTTACCTGTTCTAGATACTGCAAGAAGTTCCCCTTCAAATAAAAGATCAATAATAAAAGATAATAAACCTAGGAAAATCACAACTGTAATTCAAAATAAAAATAAAGAGTATGAAGTTATATTTGGATTTAGCCCTTTTATTGTTGATGAACTAGGGTATAACCTTAGTTTTGGAGATAGTTTTTCTGTACTGGATACAGATATTTCTATAGGTAATAGAATAAAGATATCTAAAGTTGATTTAATAAAAATAAGACGATTAAAATATGAGCAGTTGCCTTTTGATATAAGTAGTTCATTGTCCTGGAAATTACATTTAGGTATGCAGAATCTAGAGATAAAAGACTACTTTGTAAAATTGGGTCTAGGCTATAGTTGGAATTTATTTAATAATTCTATACTTTACAGTATGGTAGATTTTTCATTACATTCAAATAATGTCAAATATAGAATAAATCCCTATTTGGGTCTATTTATTGATCGAGATATTTTAAAGTTTAATATTGAGTATGGAAGTGAAAATAGTATAGTAAAGACTAAGCAAAATGAAAAGTTTAATGTACGAGTTCAGTACAGTTTAACTCAGAATAATGGGATATTTGTTGAATTTAAAAAAGAAGAGAAGATAAATTCACTGACTGCGGGGATTAAATGGTATTTTTAATTAATAGTATTTTACTTTTGATATTGAGTGGATGCAGTGCGTGGCAGGACAAACCCATAGAAGAAGAGATGAAAGCCTATGCATTGGAGGAAAGATTTGATAACTATAGTAAAATATTAAATAGTGTCGAACAGCAAAATCTTGACAAGGTTTTGAATGTCTCAAGTGATATGGCATTACAATTAAAAGATGAGATACTCTATATTAAACTTTTTTATTTTCATAAGCAAAGTGCAAATAATATAAAAATGTATTTGCAAAAGTATAAACAATCTAAAGGCATTATATTAGATTTAAGAAATAATCCAGGAGGGTTATTGAATGAATCACTAGCAATATTAAATATATTCATAGATAAAGGTGTTCTCTTAAAAAGAGTACAAAAATATAATGTATTAATAGAAAGAGCAATAGGGAATAGTACAACATCCTTACCTTTAGTTATACTGGTAAACAAGAAGAGTGCTTCAGCCAGTGAAATAGTTTCTGGTGTATTGCAAGAGAGAAAAAGAGCCATTATCATTGGGGAAACCACTTTCGGTAAAGGTAGCATACAAGATATTGTCATCTTTAAAAAAAAGAAACTTTTTAAAGTCACAACAGAATATTATCACCTACCAAGTGGTAAAAATATTAATAATGTAGGTATTGTCCCTGATATAAGTATCAAGCACAACAAAATATATAAGATAAAAAAAGACTTTAAATCCTATAGAGTATTATTTAGAGAGCTGAAATTTAAACAAAAAGATATACCCTTGGTGTTAGCTCAGATGATATTAGCAGATTGAAATAGTAGATAAGATGAAATTTTCCTAAAAGGCACTATTTCATAGTACCCAAGACATATATTTCTTTTTCTTAATCTTCACACGCTTTAAGGCATTCAACACTTTATCTGCTACTGTATGATGAAGTGCAATGTATGACTTGGTATCGG
>DQSS01000186.1 GCA_015663165.1 Arcobacter sp.
AGGTACAGAAAATGGGCTTTAACCTACTTTCAAATCCCCATTTGATATAATTACAAGCTGACAAGGTTGATGTAACTTTAAGCTTTAACCTACTTTCAAATCCCCATTTGATATAATAGCCATCTTAAACCCCTTTAAAACAAGGGTTTAAGAGAACTATTTGCTCTAAAAAACCATCACTGTTTGTATCTGTTCAAGTATCTTTTTCTCCGGTTTTTCACGATAATTTTCTATTATTTTCATATTTAAGTATTGTGCTTCTGTTATTTTTATGATTCTTATTGAGCCATTTAATGGCAATGCAGATAATTCTACTTTTTTCTCATATTTTTGTGCTACTACTAAACTCCTACAAAATCTTACATATATAGAGTATTGAAACATTATAAAACCTAATTCAAAAAGCTTTTTTCTAAAGTTACGATATCTTATCAAATCTCTTTTAGTTTCTGTTGGCATATCAAACATCACAAACAAAACCATTTTTCTGTTTCCACTTATTGCACTAGTTGTGCTTCTCATTTAGTCAACATAAACAACTCTATATCATCTCTTTTGTATAAACAAAAAGATTGATATGAAGCTACTATATTTTTAATAGCTTCATTAACTGATGTTTGTTGATTTTGAGCATTTATAACTTTATAGTAAAGTAAACCTACTAATTCTTGTCTATTTTGTGAAGATATTGGATTGTTTTTACTTATGTTGTTTAAAACATAAAAGTCTACGATGGGTCTAAATGGTTCTATAAAATCATCTGCTAAGTTAAAAGCATTCAATTCACTACTATGCCATATACCAAAAGATGGGTTCAAGCCATAAGCTATAATATATCTCGCTATCGAGCTCCTTATGATACTGTAACCATAATTTAAAGCTATATTTCTATTGTCTACTGTATGGTTTCTATAAAAATTTTCTCCAAATAGTTCTTTGAAATAATAAGATGCGCCTACGGCTTCAATATTTTTTTTATCACCAGAGGTTATTCTTTTTAGTAACGAATATAAATAAGTGTCATTTTTAACAGTATTTAATACATCTGCTTGATTTAGAATTTTACTGTAAATTATGCTTTGCCAAAGACGATTTAGTCTAGGTTTTTTTATATATATTTGAGATTTTTGGATTTTAGACGTTCTGCTATTTTTATACAGCCCCATTGAAATCGCTGATGGATTGTGTTTGTTATCTATGAAAACTACAGATATATTTGCTTTTGCCATATTTGAAAGTAATGCTGAGGTTATTGTTGTTTGTTGATTTTCAACTATCACTATATCTATATCATCAAGAGAGACTAAAGTATCTGTAAATTCATTTTTAACACTCATAGAGTTATTTTTATAGCTTAAGTACGACTTGTTTTTGATAAATATTTGTTTGAAAGACATTAAAAAATCCCGAATTGAAGGATAAACCTTGTGAGGCTCGGGAAAACACCTCTTGCTTTAACCAAAATTTTCAAATCCCCATTTGATATATTTGAAGCAACCAAATTATAATCATTTTCATATATCATTTTGCTTAACTCTCCGTAATGTTTCCAAAAAAGTCTATTTTTATTAGTGAAACAATAGTTGTTTTATTTAAGGTTATGAACAATCTTTTATCTAAATTATTATTTATACCTTTTAATTCTAATTTATTATTACCACCTGCAATATTCGCTCCACCGTTAAATTTATAATATTTAACTTTTAACTCTTTGGTATTATTTACTTTAATAATGTCATTTTTATATAAAGTCAAATCACATCTTTTATTTTTTATCTCTTTTACAAATTTATCATTTATCTTTGTCCTTATGTCATTTGCTATTGAACTAAAATAATTTAATCCAATAGCTTGACCTCGCTTTTCAGTATTAAATAACTCTACATTTAAAGTTGATTCATTCATTTTAATCACGAATGGTTCTTTATCATCTATTGCTTCTTTGAAGTTAGATACAGACAACCGTTCAATCCTATCTTTAAAAACAATTACATCTGCTTTTGTTTGTTCTATTTTTATCTTTTGTAGTTTTAATGATTTTACAGTCTGTCTTTTACCATTTTTAATAACAAAACTACATTTTAATTCTTGCAACTCTCTTGCCAATGTTTTATTTTGTTCTGTATATAGCTTGATAGATTCGTTTACAATGGTGTTATAGTCTTTATATTGTTTCCCTGTTTTAAAAGTTTTTTTCAACTCTTTTATATCATCTTTAACACTATTTATTTTACTTCTTAGAGAAATTAACTCTTTAGCATAAATTTCTATAGCATCTATAATCTTTTTTTGCTTTTGCATATCAAGTCTATCTTGTAAAATTTCAATATAATCCATTACTTCTTTATCTCTTCTATCTTTTGAAAAACCTCCAACAATTTTTATCAAAATACTACTATCTATACTAACTTTCTCCATCTCAGATAATATCTCATTGTCATTTTTATCTTTTCTTACATATAGCTTTAAATTGCCATCTTTAAACCCTTTCATATTTGTTTTTCTTTTGTTATGTGGGCATACATATAGCTTATTGGTTTCATATTTATTAACTAATAATTTTAAATGCTCTACTACATTTACACCATTTTTAGATTTTGGTATATTTGTAGTTAATTTCTCTTTTAAAGCTTTAGTTTTAAATTTATTCTCTTTTTTCTTAAAGTAACTATGAAGTGTACTTATCGCAGCATTTGAACATAGAGCAACTGCAAAAGCATCTAAAGTGTGATGATAGTTAGTATTTCTATCTTTTTTACCATCTTCATTTTTTGGCATAACAGTATGGATACCCCACATATATTTTAGTTCACTAATCGCCCGTCCAGATACACTAAATATACTTCTTTTTTCACCTTTTCCATACAGTATTTCATTTGGATATAGATAATGATTTAGATATTTTTGTATAGTTCTAGTTGCTGACCTTGTATCATTGAGGTAGCTATCTTGCCAATGCTCTTTTCCCATAACACTATCGATAACATCTTCTTTTGTTAACCAATCTTTTTTATTAAAAGACATATATACTTTTTGTACTCTTCCTTGAAAATTTACCCATTGTCCGATTGATTTTAAATATTCAATTGGATGCAATGAACCCTTATCTTGGTTGTATTTTTTCTTTACTAATATCTTGTTTTTGTAAGAGTTTATCCATATAACAGACCTTGGTATAAAATGCTCCACTTCTGTTTCATTTTCATCAAAAGCTTCATCCATAGTTATATCTTCGCCAGAATACAAACACTCACCACCTTGTTCTTTCCAAAGTTTGGCTTTCTCAATATTTTTTGTAGATTCTTTTAAATTGTGATTTTTCAAAAGTTCTATTGCTTCTTTGTTTTTAGCTCTATCTTTACTTTGGTTTTTGTCTATTTTTTCTTTTTCTGTTTTTGAGTTCATCTCTTTTGCAGTTTCTATTCGTATCTCATCAATCTTGCCATATCTTTTAATAATATCATTTATAAGTTTTCGTAAAACAGATATAACTCTTTTTACTTTTGGTGACATCATAGGTTGATAAAATAAATGTTTAGTATCAAAATAAGAGATATTTTCTTTGAGCCACTCAATATCTTTTCTAGTTGGATTTAAAGGTGGAAGATAATCATAAGTTGGCATACCTAAATACTTACTATAATACCCTACGCTTTCCAATGCTTCACTATGCATTTTATCTTCTATTTTCATTATTTCTAAAACTTCATTTGTAAATTCTAAAGAAAAAGATGCAAAACCATCCATATTGGTTAAATTTGCTAACTCTTGAGTAAAATTCTCATCTAACTTTAAGTCATATTTTTTAACAATCCTATATATATGTTCTACCCTTGAACTATGATTTTTAAAATAATGCAACTCTAATAAGACCTCATTATAAAAATCGTTTTGAGTATCTTGAAAATCTATCTTATATTTGTTTAAAACTTCTAATATATTTCTATGTGCCTGAATATTTAAAACTATTTGACTCGATTGTTCACTTATATTTAATCTCATATTTTTCAAACCAGTAGATTTAAAAATATTGGTTGCATTTATCTCTTTTGAAGATGGTCTATTTATCCAAAAATCAATGATTTTATCTATATCATCTTTATTTAGAGTTTTTATTTCTCCAGTTTTTCCATCTATGCACTCATAATTATCAATTTTTTGTCTTAAAGTTAGTTCTATATTTCTAACATTTGCTAATGGTGTTTTTTTGTAAGAACCTTTAGGGTTAAATTCATCATAAAAAGAACAAAACTCAACCATATCCTCAAAACTTTTCAATGGTCTTTGATAAAAAGAGTTATATTTATCATCAGTAATCTTGGATATAAAACTTTCACAATCTTCAACACTTTTAAATATATCTTGATTATTGGCTTGTGATAATACAACTTTTTTGAACTCTTCTATATGCATATCCCTATCTAATGAGTTATGATAATCATCTTTTTTATTTCGAATAGGAATATTTTGATAAGTTTTTTCTAAATCTTTTCTATGTGCAGTTAAAACCATAGATGGTAGTTTATAGTCCTTTTCTAAGTATTCTTTGCTATTTTTAATCACTGCTTCATTTATTACACCATCTTCATTTGAAATAGAAAACATATTGTTATATCCTCTATCAGTCAATATAGAATAAGTAGCTAAAACAAACTCTTCTTTTGTGAGTTTAGCCCCAAATACTGCTTTTTCTCGTATATTATAGACATCATTATCTTCAAATTTGAAACTATTTAAATAATTTGTGCTATCTTTTAAAAATCTTTTATTAGCAATATTGAACTCAATAAATACATTTCTAGCATTTCTATTTCTTGCACTTTTTCGTTCATTTCTTCTCCTAGAACTTCTTGCATCTCGTCTATCACTTGCATCAAATGGCTCTGAAAAAATTATACTATTTGAGGTTAATTCATTAAAAGTTATCTCATTATCTTTTTCACTTAATTCTAAAAGTGAAAAACCAATACTATTTGAACCTACATCTAAACCTAAAACTTTTTTAAAAGTATTCATATTATTCCTATATTTGAATATTTATTTTCATATCAGCATTATACTCTTTTTGATTTTACTCCGTAAAAAGTTCTTGCAAAATAATCTCCTTTTTGCCTTTATACGTTGCTAACTTCTTTACATGTAAAGAGTAAATCTCTCCAATTTCCAAATTACAATCTGGTCTGTATATATAAATTGTATCTCTATTTTTATCCTCAATTACAACACCATACTTACTTTTGGTTATAACCATAACATTTTTTAAAAGATAATTTACTCTTCCGTCATATTGGAGTAATTTTTTTATAGTTATCTCTTTTGGGTATAAAACCTTTTGTTTATTCGTAGTGAAAACTGCCGAAATAGCAAAGTGATCACTATATCCAATGCCTAAGTGTTTTCCTCTACCTTTGTTTGAAATTTGCCATCTTTTTGCATTACCATATTTATCTACAGCATAATCTAATCTGTGAACTTGAAATGAACCTATTTTATATCTTTCATATAAAGATTTTGAAACTATTATGTGGTCTATTGCATTTCTTATTTTGTAAAACTTATAAGAATATCTATCACTATATGGGGTATCAAACCAGAGGTTATGATTGTTTTTTGAGACTAAAGCTATCTCTTTACCCCAGCCTTTTTCATTTTTTTGAAGTGGAGAGTTAAAATCTCCTAAAAGTATATAGTTTTTCTCTTTTTCATAAAGAGATTTTAGTTTTTTTGCAAACTTCATGCGGGTTTTAACAGGGTGACTATATGATGGCCAATGATTCATAAAAATGCTTA
>DQSS01000267.1 GCA_015663165.1 Arcobacter sp.
CTAAGTAATGCAGCTAACCCATCAAATGATGTTGCTAATGCTACAATTTCAAAATTTGGTGTAAACATTACCACTAGAGAACCACACTGGGAAAATGTATTAGGTATAGATATAGATGAATTTGATGTAAGTGACATCATGGAAAATGGACAAACTTCAACTACAATTACAATAAACTCTGATGGAGATAGATATTTTTTAAGTCAATATGCTTTTACTACAGAACTTTATGAACCTAGAGTATGCTATTACCTAGATACCATTAAAGACGACGACAATGTAACTGTATTTGAAAATAGAAAATTTGTTGAAGAGATAGAAAAAGATAAAAATTATAAATTTGATTTATGGCTTTCTAATATGAAAAGAAGCGTTAGTGATGGAGACATAGAAACAGCAAGACTTGTTCAGATATATCTTAATATGACAAAGTTTGATTATAAAGAGGAATCTACATATATACAAAACCTAGGAGAAGTAAATAAAAACAACGTAACTGATTCTATAAACTCTGACATAGGAGAGTTTAAAAGTGATGATAACAAAAGTATTTGGAGAATAGGAACAGGGGCAAATGGCTCACAAGGCGGAACATTGGAACCGGCTTTAAGCTTTATTGACGATACAAAAAAGGCTTTTGTCACAATTGAGGGTAAATTTTTAACAGATGATAATGCAACTAATATAGACTTACTAAATCACTTTCTTTTTAAGGCTTCTTTTCAAACAGATAGTATAACTATAGGAAGTGACAATGCACAGCCGATAGAACAATGTGTTGATTTAAATACAACAGGAGCTATATCAAGACCTCCAATGGGTGCTTTTAATGTTGTTAATGAAACTTTTTCAAATAGTTCAATGCAAGATGATCATGAACACTCTAGCAACGCCTTATATACACAAATTGCAGGACAAAGTTTTAATGTAAAAATACTCTCTTTAGATGCAACAGACATAATAAATCCTATAAATATCATTCCTTTTAACTATGGAGATATCAATCTTTCGCTTATAAATACTCCAGACTACTCATCATGTGCAGAAACAAATACTACATGTAAACAATCTATTTGTGATTCTAGTTCACCTATTTTTGGAATGCCTGTTATAAGCAATATTGATTTTAATACAATAGATGCTAGCGATGGCAGTTACAATGGAATAATTAGTCGAAGTTATACACCAAATCAAGCACATGAAAATGTTTCCTTTAAAGTCACTTTTACTAATAACTTGGGTCAAACAGCACATGCGTGTTCTTTAGATAACTTTGCTATACGTCCAGCAAGTTATAGTTTTGATATAAATAGCACTCAACTCATAGGCGGAAGACAATATCAACTTGACACAAATGCAACAGCTATAAGCAGTACAAATAATTTAACAGGCTATTCACACTCGACTAGCACGGCAAACTTATCCTCTTCCCTCATTATTCCTACAGGATGTACTGGTGTTGCTGATGACAATTCAAGTATAATAGTTACATTTGGAAATGGTTCAAATGTAGCTTTTATACAAACAAATAATATTGGTGATTATAATATTACTACAGAAGATACGAACTGGACATTAGTAGATAAAGGTAAACCTTATGGTGATGACTGTGATACTGCTGACAGTAATAGAAATACACATGATGGCAATAAAAAAGTTGGTTGTGATGCTATAGGTTCTAGCATATTCTCATTTACACCAAAAGAGTTTCAAAATACTCTTATATTACAAAATTTCAATAACACAGCATTTACCTACATAGCAGGTGACGATATAAATATGAGTGCGAATTTAAATATATCTGTAACTGCTGTATTACAAAATGATACTGTGGCAACTAGTTACACTTCAGGATGTTATGCAAAAGATATTAGATCAACAATTACACTTATAAATAATCCCATAGCAGAATGGTTTACTAATAGTTCTACTGCAATAAATCGTATAGTTTTTATGGATGATAATACTACTACCAATTTAGAAAACAATGCCACTGGAACTGCAACACTATCTTCAAGCAAAGGAAATTTCACCAATGGTGTAGCTAATATAATAGCTCATTTTAATTTTGCACGTGACATAGATAATCCTGATGAACCATTTCATATAGCAAGAAATGATTTTTATTTATCCGTTATTGATGAAAACATTGTAGCAGGCAATGGCTATAATCCAACAGCAAATGCAACTGCAAAATTTTATTATGGACGTTCACATGGAGCAGATCAAAGATTTGCAGTAAATCCGGCAACAGCAAATATACAATATGAAGTATATTGTGATAATTGCAATAGAACAACTATGGGTATGAATACTTACGATGAAAGTAGTGACGCCATAAACTGGTTTGAAAATAGTGATCATAATAATGCTATTTTTGGAAGATATTATAAAACAAATCCAACTCCAACAGCAGGAACAACTACTAATACTAATATACAACTAAGACAATTGGAATTAGGAGCTCCACAAGTACCCCATAAAGATAAAATTCAAATGAACTCAGATTCTTGGTTAATCCATAATCCAACTGACTTTTTAGTTGAGTTTTACCAAGCAGGAACAGACTGGGCAGGAGAAGGACAGCTAGGAGCTACTGTTGATACAAATGTATCTACAAGACAAAATAGGAGAATAGATTGGTAATTAGAAAAGCTTCCTCCATGATAGAACTCGTCATAGCCATAGTA
>DQSS01000193.1 GCA_015663165.1 Arcobacter sp.
GAGCTAGAAGAGCAGGGAGTTAAAGAGGATGATTATGTTACTTTATTGAGACGATTAAAGAAGCAGAAATTGGTTACTTTTGATATGGGATATTATTCTAATTGTCAGTTAGAAAATATTATAAAAAAAGTAGAATAGGGATTTTCTTCCCTATTTAAAATATATTTTTTCTTGTTTTTAATCATCATCATCAATACCTCTAATCATTTTATCTTCGTCTATTTCCTCTTGAATCTCTTCTGTTATTTCTCGAT
Source organism: Arcobacter sp. (assembly GCA_015663165.1). Classification (GTDB taxonomy): domain Bacteria; phylum Campylobacterota; class Campylobacteria; order Campylobacterales; family Arcobacteraceae; genus CAIJNA01. Next base: position 255 of record DQSS01000193.1, read on the forward strand.
TGTAATAATAATTAACGATATTAGCTTGATCAACTATATAAATTATATCATCCTCATATTTGTCATCTACACCTAAATCATCAATGTCTAAATTCAATAAATCTGAATCTAAACTACTAAGACTTAACTGCTCATCACTGAATGCATATACATGCTCCTCATTACCTCTTGATATAATTGTATTTATAACGTCTTTAACTGTATTATATTCTTGGTGAAAGTCTCCGTCCTGTTTAAACTCATCCCTAATATCTTCTATACTTTCAAATTGCACTGTCCCCATAAATATTCCTTATATTTTTTATAAATTTAATAAAAAACTTACAAAAGTAATTTAACCAGTATTATACAATAACTTTATATAAATATAAAAAGAATATTATATTTATATCATTAAGATATAATTTTTATAAAAAGAGGTATTTATGACTATAGTTGTCTCCCATCAAAAAGGAGGAGTAGGGAAGAGTACCATTGCTTGGAACTTAGCCACTAATTTACAAAAAAAACATCAAGTAGAATTAGTTGATCTTGACATACAAAAAACTTTAACCTATGCTAATGAGATACGAAAACAAAATAAACAATTGACCCCTTTAACGATTAAGAACTTTAGAACTCCAGAAGATTTAAAAAAATATATCCAAGGAGATAGTAAAAAAAGATTATCAATTATTGATGTTGGTGGATTTGACAGCTCTATGAATAGATTAGCTATTGTTATGGCAGACATGATTATTACACCCGTCAGTGATAAGAGCTTTGAACTCTTGGGCATAAAAACTTTTGAAAAAATCATAAGCCAACTAAATGAACTCGTAGAGCATGATATAAAGATAAAAGTACTTCTCAATAATTTAAATCCTAAAAAATCAAAGCTAGACAGCCTAAAAAGCTTCATAACTAAATCGCCACACTTTGAGTTGTTAGATACGATTTTACGACACAGAGCAGATTATGATAAGTCTGCTGGAGAGGGTCAGAATGTGATTGAGTATGACAAAGAAAGTAAAGCATCTAAAGAAATTAGAGATTTAACGAGAGAGATTAAAACAATATTAAAAATATAGTATTATAATATCAAAAAAATATGTTTATATGAAATTGGAGAAATAAAATGGCAAAAGAAAAGAACTTTGATAACCTAGATTTAGTAATAAAAACAGCACACCTTTCAGAGAAAAAAAAGAGCAGCACAAACAAAAAGAAGAAAATGAAAAGTATACAGCTTCTTGTACATTGGGAAGAGAACATTAAGGAATATCATGGTGGTACCATTGCTTCTTATATTACTATTGCTATTCAAGAGAAGATGAAGCGAGATGGGATACTTTAGTGGCACACTGGGATGAAATGTTTGATGACTCAAATAATGATGTAAATGAGCAACGTAAAAAAGTTTGTGAAGATAGGATTAGAAAAACACAAGATTTTTTAAAAAATAGCAGAGCTAGGCAATGGGATATTATCAGCATAGAGTTTGGCGAACAATTATTTAGAGATAAAAACTTTAATTACCATCCTATGGACAAATCATATTCTCTAGAAAAAATAAAACAAATGCATGGTTTAAACTATGGTAGCTATGAGCTTTCTTACTTTCATCATGCTGTAATCCTTACACATTTTGACTTTCGTAAAAGTAACAAAATCAAGACACTAACAATAATCCCAATACAAACAAGGTATCGCCCTAATAGTTTTAAGTTAGAAGCAAAATATCATAAGTTTTTAGAATATGACTCATATCTATTACTAGATAGAATTTCAACAATAGGAATAGAAAGAATCAATTCATCTAAAAGCCTAAGTTTAGGGAATAGTAAGCAGTTGTCACAGGTTAATTCTCAAACTATCGCTTCATTAAAAAAAGGCATTAAAGAACTTTACCAACTTTAAAAAGTTATACAATGTACTAAAGTTTAGAAAGTTTTGCTACAATAATATTAATACATCATACTTAAGAGAGTGTGTGTAGCTTTAGTTGGCTGGGCAGTTACGACCAAACAGTAAACCAAGGAAGTAAGGGTTAACTTCCATCTCTTAAACCTACTTTATCTAGAAATTCAAATTATATCTAAAGCATTTTATTAAAATCAACCTATAAGTCTATGATAGTATTCATAAAAAGAAGAGTTAACTAACGTTTTTATCTTAGCAAACTTTAATAGAAGTTAATAATAAATTAAACATAATTAAACATAAAAAAACAAATATTAATTATTTGGTGTAGTTTTGGAGCAGTAGGTACAGTTTTTTTGTACAAATTTTTAAATTTTAAGGTTTTGATTTTGAAAATGAGGCTATCATTTCCTATCCAAGAATAACTTTAACTAATTATTGCATTTTATAATTATTTAAGTAATTGATTGAAACCATTAAATGATTTCAATTTTTTAGGAAAACTACGAATTAAGTTTGACGACTATCGTAATTAATACAGCCACTGAAGACAACATATAGAATGCAATCTTTACCATGATTAAAATTTCTATCAATTTACTACCTTGTGTGGATTTTATTGGGCTATTAAGCATTTTTACAATACTAAATTAATAGTACTAACCAAAGACACAAAAACTTTCAAGAAACTTAACAAATAAATATGAACTGAAATTATACCGTAAATTTTATTATTCTATAATTAATTTATCACAATAAATCATTATATTTTTTATACCTAAAAGATATTTCTATTTTCTCCCCCGAGTTATCTAATCGTTTTGAAGATATTAACTATTAATTTTTTAAATTTTACTTAAGAGATTATCTTCTTGAATCATTGCTTTTAGCAAAACTATTTTTTACCAAAAAAATAGCTAAAAAAACTATAATTACAATAGTAATTTCTTCCATGATTCACCTCCTTATTCTTATTGTTATAAGAGCCAATTTAGAATAAAAAGACCTAAGTTTTAATTTAACGATTTAAAAAAATCAACTATTTTTATTCCTAATTTAACATGCACACTTTAATAAAAATCCCCTCCGAGGGTTTCCATTCAAGCACATACACATCGAGCCCAAAGGCGAGAAAAATTCATACCCTTGTGGTATAATTTTCGTAATAACAATTCCCTTTAGGGTTGGTAGTGC
>DQSS01000208.1 GCA_015663165.1 Arcobacter sp.
GGCTTCTATCTCACTTATCTCAACTTCACCAGAGATAACAATGTTAATATCATCTATTTTTTCTACTGTAACGTTCACCACAATCCTTTTCCTACTGCATTAGGGTTATGCAAGAAGTCTATTTAATTACGCGATTTTAGCTAAAAAATGATTTATGTTGCTGATAGGTGGTTACCATAAGGACTTATTCTATTTCTATGGGTAGATGTAGGGCGAAAACGTTTAAATTTAGGTACAATAGTTTTAAGTCAACAAAAGGGATAAACTTGGAATACATCTATAGAGTTCATGCTATTGAACGTATGTTCCAAAGAGATATTTATGAAAGTCAAGTTGAAGATGTTGTCGTAAATGGTGAAACTATTGAAAGCTATATGGACGATAAACCTTATCCTTCTTTTTTAGCACTTGGCTATGCTGATGGTCTAGCATTACACGTTGTTTATGCTAAAGATGAAGATGCTAATGTCATAATTATCACAGCGTATAGACCAAGCCTTGAAAAATGGCAAAATGATTTAAAAACAAGAAAGGTATAAAATGAAATGTACAATTTGTAAACATGGCGATACTATTGATGGTTTTACAACAATAACTTTAGAAAAGAATGGAGCAACCATTGTCTTTCAACAAGTACCTGCCTTGGTTTGTGATAATTGTGGTGAAAAATATGTAAAAGGTGTGGTGACTTCTGCTATTTTGGCTAAGAGTCGAGAGATTATTGCAAGTGGTGTAAAAGTTGATATTCGTGATTATCAGTTGAGTGTGGCGTAAAAATTTTCATTTATTTCTTTTATAATTATATAATATTCCCGAATGAATAACTTTTATATATTTAAAAATGTAAGATAGTTACTTCTTAATATAAAATAGTTATAATAGTTAATTGTCTTGTTAAAGTAGTTTTAATTATTATACTATTTAAGTTAAGAAGTAAAAAAGGGGGGGTAATAGATATGAAACGATTAGGAATTATTTTTTTACTTTTATTTATAATGAGTTGTAGTAATAAAAATCTAAATATGAATCAAAATATAATAGTTAGTTATTATAGTAGTTATTCTTGTTCAAACTTAAACGAAAACTACTTATGTATTAATACAAAGTATAAGACTACTAATATTCAAAAAGTTCTTTATCAAAAGCAAACTATTAATCCTAATCTTTATAATATTTCTTCAAATTATACTTTTAATAATATGCAGGAATTATTGAAAAAAAAGTTAAAGCTTTCTGAAAAAAGATTAAGAAAACCTAAATATACTGATGATGGTGAATATATAATAGAGGAAAGTTATAAAGAGAAATATAGACCTCTTTATAGCAAAAAATTATCACAACAATTTAATGAATTACTTTTAGAGGATATCAATGAAATTGAAATATTGACTTCGGAAGATAAAACTTTTATGGGAATTACAAAAGAAACAATTAGTAGAGTAGAGAAGATTATGTTAAGATTTTTTAGAAAAAATTCAGTGATCATTTCTATCAATAATTATGATGATCTATCAGTTCATATTAATAAAGATGTATATGATTACATTAGAGAACATCATTATAAAGAAATAGAAAAACTTAATATAACGCATAACTTTAAAAATCCTTATTATCAAGATATAGCTGAAAAAAATACAATAAATATTATCAATATTTTTCATGCAAGAAAGGGAAGTATACTTCGTCCTTCTGATATTAAAAAATTAGATAAAGAAATATCATCTTTACTATCATCAACTTTAAAAGGAATATTTAAAGATGCAGCTAAAGAAAATAAAGATTTTGAATATATATTTAGTAGAGGATATCAATTTCTTATTGATATATTTTCATTTTCTAAACAAGATAGTGATAAATTTAAATCACTTTTAGATTTAGATAAATTGAACTCTCAATTAAAAATAGATAGAAAAATAATTTATAACTTTTATAAAAAACATCCTTTAAAGGTATTTGTAACTCAAACAAATAATTATCATTCTCCTCATACTGATGGTATTTATGGTTATTTATATATTAACAAGAAAGATGTCACAAAATTAGAGAATAAAAAATTAATGAAGTATCTTCTCACTCATGAGTTAGGGCATATTACATATCATTTTATTTCTTTCCAAAAACAGTTTAGTCAATTTTTTACATTGCTAATAGATTTGGCTGATAACATTATGAATAATCAGACCATTTTAGTTAAAGAAGTCGACTCTATTATTAATAGTAGTATAGACTTATTAGGTTATTATGATAATGAAAAAAGATTCACTTCTGAATTACGACAGTTATCTAATCGTTTAAAAAAAGGTACAAGAAAAGGTATTGATAAAGTCTCTAAAAGCTATAATAAACAAACACTTATTAAAGGTGAAAAATCTTTATTAAAAGAGTTTTTCTCTGTTGAAAATAACAAGAAATTAAGTTTTATGGAAGAGTGGGCAATAGATATAAGTAATCTTGATAAATACAGTTTTAATGAAAAAAAACTATATTATACGATGATTAAGACAATTCTACCTAAAAATCATACTCGATTAAAAGCTCTTGAAAAGGAGTTTATACTTTATAAAAAGCAAGAAGAGAGTTTTGATAAGAAAGAGTTTGACTTAGTTGTTTTACTAGATACATCTATTAAATTTTTTGAAAAAATTCCTCCAGCACAAAAGCCTGAGGGACTAGAAGAAGTAACAGAAAAAGTTCTTAAAGATATGTTCACTAATGTAAGACAAGTTCATACTTACTTAAAAAAATTGGATAAAAAAAGTAAAATGTATTATTTTATTAATGATTTCTATGGAATTAATATTGATGAATCAGAAATACAGTTATTAGAGTTATTAAAGTATATTAGACTTAAAGTAATTATGAGAAAAACTTTATTAAATTATGCAAAGAAATCGTTAACTACAGGAGAACTATAATGAAAAAAATAATCTTAATCGGTCTATTAAGTTTTTTATATGCTGATGAGAATCTTATTGATTACTCAGATATGAAAGAAAGACATTTATACTTAACAAATTCATCTCAAATAGAAAGTATGGATACTGTAACATATATGGTAGGTATTAAGAATAGACAAATAAGAGATATCTTTAGAAGCTTTGCTGATGATTTAGGTAAAAGTAATGGAGCTATTCTTTTAGAGAATCCTTCAAAAAAATATTTTAAATATATAAAAAAATCTTCTTGCTCATTTCTTGATATTGAAAAATTTATTTTGTTTGAAGATAGAAAAACAGAAACCTGTATACCAATTATTATTACAGATAAAAAACAAATTTTAAATATTTTAAAAGATATTTCTCAACTTATTGAAGATAATAAAGAAGAGTTAACAGAAATTAAATTAGAAAATAAAGTTATTAATTTTATTAAAAGTAGTGATATGAATAATACTTTAAAAACTTCTTTTATAGATTTAGTTAAGTGGATTTTCTAAACTTTTAAGGTGCTAGGTTACCATAAGGGCTTATTTTTTTTGAGTAGGTAAATGCAGAAGCATTTACCCCCAACATTAAAACAAATCTAGCTAAAATCGCATTAAAATTCAACCTAAAGAAAAACAACATGAATGATGGTTTACTCTACATAAAAGA
>DQSS01000138.1 GCA_015663165.1 Arcobacter sp.
ACAAAATAAGGTCGAACTTCACCTTTGTTTCTAAAGTAGTGAAAAGACATCTTAAGTGCTACTTCTATACCACTACTACCATTATCTGCAAAAAATACTTTATCTAGTCCTTTAGGAGTTATCTCTACAAGTTTTTTAGCTAATGAAACAACTGGTTCATGTGTAAATCCTGCGAGTAATACATGCTCTAAGTCATCTAGTTGAGCTTTTATCTTTTCATTTATGAATTCATTGCTATGTCCTAGGGTATTTACCCACCATGATGATATAGCATCTATGTATTGATTACCATCAAAGTCTTCAAGATATACACCCTTTCCTTTTTTAATAGGAGTCAAAGGTAATGTTTCATGGTCTTTCATCTGTGTACATGGATGAAATATGTATTTTAAGTCTTCTTGTTTTAGTTCTTCATTTGTCATAATGGTTCTTTCTTATCTATTGTAGTCTTTTAGTATTCTTTGTGTATCTCTTGCCATAGTCTTACGCTTTAGGTCTTCTCTTTTATCATAGTTCTTTTTACCCTTAGCTATACCTATATTTACTTTTAATATATTGTGTTTGTTAAAGTACATCTTTGTAGCTATTATTGTATATCCATCTTTGGTAGTTTTTTCAAAAAGTTTATTGATTTGTTTTCTATGTAGTAGTAGCTTTCTATCTCTTGCTTCTTCTGGTCTATACGATACATGAGCTGTATCTAAATGAGAAATATTCATATTTAATATAAATACTTCATTTTTAATAATCCTTACAAATGATTCTTTAAAATTCATTCGTCCTGCTCTTATTGCTTTTATCTCACTACCATGAAGTACTATACCTACTTCAAATATATCTTCTATTATATAATCATGAAAAGCTTTTTTATTTAAAAACTCTTTAACACTTACTTTTTTTTTATCTTTTGCTTTTGCCAATTTCTTTTCCTAATCTTTATCTACAGTGAAAAAGCTAGAACCGCTTCCACTAAAATGGTATCTTTTATCAAAATTCATATTTTCTAATTTTAGTTCTTCATATACACTTGAAGCTGGTGAATATAAATCATTTGCTTCTTTTGGGTTAAGCAAATCTAGTATATCTTTACTTTTCATGCTTAGTAATTTATCTGCTTCTTTCTTACTTACTTCACTATAGTACTTATCTCTAAACTCTCTAAATATTGCGCCCGTGTCACATTGTACTTTTGGAGTTATAGTATATATATCTAAAGGCTCTTCTTTAAACTCTTTTACTATCTCCCCTACACCTGTAACATTTGCACTATCATACTCATATATGAAAAATGGTACATCTGCACCTATGCTTGCTCCTAAGTTAGAAAGTTCATCTTTGCTTAGGTTTAAATTACATACATCATTTACCATAATTATAAATGTAGCACAATTAGAACTTCCGCCACCAAGACCAGCAAACTCAGGTATATTTTTTAATACACTTACTTTATGAGTTTTAAAATACTCATTCACACTAGAAGAATACTCTTTTAACTTAAGATAAGCCTTATATATTGTATTTGATGCTGTAGGACAGCCAAACTTGCCTTCTAAAGTAAATGTATCATATGAGCCTTTTGAGAACTCTATAGTGTCATATAGACTCTTTACTCTAACAAACCTAGATACAAGTAAATGATAGTTATCTCTTTTACCTGCAATTTTTAAAAATATATTTACTTTTGCATATGACTTTTTACTTATATTCATAAATAAACCCTATTTAAGACATATGATACTTTTTCTTCTTTTATCTCTATAATTGAAAAGAACTCATCAAACTTTATGATATATGTACCAAGTGTATTATGCTCTAAGTATTCTGGTAGTATTTTCTTACCTAACTCTATCCACTCTTTTGAACCTTTATACTCTATAGTATCCAACGATAAGTATTCTAAAGGGTTAAGTTCTTTTTCATCATCAAAGAAGAATTTACCTTCGTTTAGTCTTTCAAGATATGAAAGTGTACCTTGACCACCAATAGCAGTAAGTAACTCTTGAGCTATACTTCTTATATAAGAACCTTCACTAACACTAATATCAAAAGATATAAAAGGATGGCAATAGTTTATAAACTTTATGTCAAATATTTTAGAAGTAACTTTTTTAAGTTCAAAGTCTATACCACTTCTAGCTAAAGTATAAGCTCTTTTACCATCTATTCTTTTTGCAGAGTATTTAGGGGGAAGATATATTATATCTCCTACAAGCTTTTGTAACTCTTCTTGTATATAGTTTTGTTTATATGTTTTATGTTCATCTATACTATATACATTTTCAATATCAAGACTATCACTCAAAGCCCCAAGCCAAATAGTAGTACGATAGGTTTTAGGAGTTTTATGCAGAAATTGAAAAAGCTGAGTATATTTACCAAAAGCAACTATCAAACAACCCTTAGCAAAAGGATCAAGAGTACCAGAAAAACCAGCCTTTTTAACTTTATATTTACGCTTTATTTTTCTTAAATAATAATTACTACCTTGGTTTAAAGGTTTGTTTACTACAAATAATCTATCCAATAGTATTAAATCTTTTCAACAAAAGAAGAAAGTATATCTCTTTTACTTCCACCAAAGTTTATATTTAACTTCAAGTCTGTCCCTGCTTTACTAACACTAAGAACTCTACCCATTCCAAAAATTTTATGTTTTACTAAGTCATCTTTTCTATATGCTTTAGTCTTAGCAATAGTAAGACTTCCTTTTATTAGTTCCGATTCACTTAAAAACCTACTTTTTGTAAGTTGTGTTCTTTTTCCTTTGTAAAATCTTGAATGTACATGAGATACGGTAAGTCTATCTTTTGCTCTTGTAAAGGCAACATATCCTAGTCTTCTTTCTTCTTCTAAGTCTGTTTCATCTCCAACTAATGGGAAGAAACCTTCTTCAAATCCTACAATAAATATATACTCATATTCTAGACCTTTTGAAGCATGTATACTCATCATAGAGATAGCTTCTCCATCAAGTCCATCTTGATCACTTTTTAGTGAGACTTCATTTAAAAAGTCTTCTAAATTTAAATCCATATTTTGTAAAAAATAATCTCTTAAATATCCATAGAACTCATCAATATTTGCTATTCTATCTGCACCATCTGCTAACTTTTCATACGATTGCTTAAAGTCAAAAGTTTCTTCAAACATATCAATAAATCTCATTTTTGATGTTTCAAGTATCTCTTGAAGATCTTTAATAGAAGCCATAAATACCTTTAAAGTTCTTGAATTTTTCTTTCCAACTACTTCACTTAACTCTTCAGGGTCTAAATCTTCAAGAAGTGAGAATACTGACTTTTTCAGTCTTATAGCTTCAACTTCAAGTTTTGATACAGTTGTAGCACCTATTCCTCTTTTTGGTTTATTTATAATTCTTTTGATAGAGAAGTTATCATTTTTGTTTGTGATAACTCTAAAGTATGCTATTAAGTCTTTTATCTCAGCTCTTTCATAAAACTTCATTCCACCTACAAGTTTGTAGTTTATTCTTGCTCTATTAAATCCTTCTTCAAGAGATCTACTTAATGCATTTACCCTATATAGTATAGCTATTTCACCTGCATCTATTCCTTGGTCTAAAAGTTCTTTTATATCTTCTGCTATTTTTCTTGTCTCATCATTTTCATCATTTGATTCATATACTTTTATATCTTCACCTTCATCTCTTGTAGATATAAGCTTTTTACCTATTCTTTCTCTATTGTGTTCAATTAGTGAATTTGCATGTCTTAGTATCTTTTTTGTTGAACGGTAGTTTTCTTCTAATTTAATTGTAAGAGTATTTTCAAATGTTTCTCCAAATGTAAGAATATTTTTAATAGTAGCACCCCTCCACCCATAAATAGACTGGTCGTCATCTCCAACTACACAAATGTTGTTGTTATCTCCACAAACTTTTTTAAGAAGTTTATATTGTAGTTCATTTGTATCTTGGTACTCATCTACCATGATATATTTATATCTCTCACTCGTCTCTTTTGCAATTGTAGGATTTGCTTCAAGAATTTTATATGTAAGAAGTAATAAATCATCAAAATCTACAAGATTATTTTTCACTAAATATGCTTCATATTTTTCATATACATCTGCTATTTTTGAATATAGCTTATCTTGAGATGTTTCTTTTACTTGCTCTGGAGTCATAGTTGAGTTTTTAAATTTTGATATTTCATTTACTAAAATTGATGTTGTTGTTTCTTTATCTATCATTTTAATAATCTTCTTTTTATCATCTGTATCTATTATCACGAAGTTATTTTTTCTTCCTAATAATCCTATATGAAACTTTAGAAATAAAAGTCCAAATTTATGGAAAGTACATAGTAAAGGTGGATATGTCATTTGCTCTATTAACTTAAATGCTCGCTCTCTCATCTCTGTTGCTGCTTTATTTGTAAATGTAAGTGTAAGTATAGATGATGGGTCTATACCTATTGATATAAGATATGCTAGTCTTGTAGTAATAGTTTTTGTTTTTCCACTTCCTGCACCTGCAAGTATTAAAAGTGGTCCGTCTATATGTGTTGCTGCAATTTTTTGGGATTCGTTTAGAGAAGTAAGCATAATATATCCTTGTTAGTTATATTATTATAGCAAATTAATTCCATAAACTAATAAAGCAAAATGTTTTATATCTTTAAGACATAACAAAATTAAGAAAAAATTATACTTTAATGATTCTTTATATAAATATATGTTATGATTATTATTATTTATCAAGGAAGACAAATGTTATCAGATTTTACAAAACTAAATACTTTTCTAACAGTAATTAGAGAGAAATCATTTTCAAAAGCATCAGCAAAATTAGGTATATCGCAACCAGCAGTTACTCAACAAATGAGATATATTGAAGACTATTTAGATACAAAAGTATTAGATAGAAAGAAAAATGGTATTGGACTTACTAAAGAAGGAGAGCAATTATTTATAATAACTCAAAAACTTTACAAAGCTCTTACTACAGCTGAACAACAACTATTAGGCATCATAAACAAAGATATTACATTTATATTTTCTACATCTAAAGTTATAGGGGATTATATTCTTCCTACAGTTTTAAATGATATTAAAGCAAAAATAGACAACGAAGTAAGTGTAAATGTTGGATTAAGTGAAGATGCTATTACATCTTTATTAGACAAGAAATCAGATATGGCACTTATCGAATCTCCTGTATTTGAAGATGGTATCATATATAGAGAATGGATTCAAGATGAGATTGTAATATTCTCAAATCAAGCACTTCCAAAAAAAGTAAAAAATGTAAACTTGACAAGTTATAAATGGGTATGTAGAGACTCAAATTCACATACTAGAAAACTATTTAAAGAATATTTAGAAATGTCTGAATTTGATGATTGTGATACATTCAATGTTATTACAGAATCTTCATCTTTAACTGCTATTATGCAAACTGTACTTCATGCGCCAAAAGATGATATCCCTACTGTTTCTATTGCATCATATAAAGCTATTGAAGAGTATGTACATGATGGTAAATTATTTATTACTAGACTTCCTAAGCATACAATGAAAAGAACACTATATATTGCTTACTTAAAAGAAAGAAAGCATGATGCATTTATAGATACAGTTCTTAACTACTTAATAACTATTAAATAATATAAATCTTTATATATAAAAGGGGTTTGTCTTTTTGGCAAACCCCTTTTTTTATTGTTGCTTTGTATTTTAGCTTTTGTTTGTGAGGTTGATATATTATTGACCTTACCTTATTTCCTTTTTTCTTAAAAAAAAACGAAACCAAAAAAATCGAACTCTAAGCCATTTTGGGGAATATTAATATCGTTTGAGTTAAAAATACAAAACTCCCTTTGGTCAAACAGTTGCATTTTCTTGTGCCGCTTTTCTTTGGTTTCGTTTCTTTATAAAAAGAAAGGAAAAAGGAGAATACTGCCATGATACTTCAATCATATAAACGAAAGTTTATTTATTTCCAAACATAAAAAAA
>DQSS01000362.1 GCA_015663165.1 Arcobacter sp.
CTATTGAATTTTCTTTTAACTTTTTCTCCAAATGAGGTCTAAAATAATAATATACATTTGCACTATCTAGAGAATGTAGGGTTCGAATACATTTATGTTGTGAAAATTTTTGAAAATAATTAAATATATCACTGAAAATTTTACTTTCTACATAGGAAGACATTACAAAGTTTATATACATACTTTATCCTAGAAATTGGAAGATAAATTATAACTAATATAACTTTCCTAAAATTTTAATTACAAAATGTTTTGAATCTTTAAAAAATATTTTAGGGTTTTTTTTAAACTTTTTTTTCTTTTTATTATTAGAGAATAAAAAGATTAAAGATTCTATAGCATGTTGTGATAATGTAATATTTTGATTTACAAATATTTCTTCTGTAGAGTCTTCTTTAATTCTTTTAAAAGAAGGAGACAGCTTAGCTTTGGATTTATTTAATAGTCCAATACTTGTTCTCATAGTTAATCTATCTAATATCCTCCTCTCTCCAGAAGGAAAAATGCTCACTGTATGCTTTTGAAATAAGATGGTTATAAATAGGAGATAATCATTGTATTCTTTTAAGCTTAGATTATTATGAGGAAGTGGAGAAGAAAGAGCTTCAATAAATTCATTTATAGTATTGTAATCATACGTAAACCCTTTATTTCCAAAAAAAGATTTCCCTAACTGATGTACTTTTCTACCTAAATAAGCACATTCTAATAATGATTGTGAGCATATACCTACTATATGCTCTGAAAATTCAATAAGATCATCTAAATTAAAATCTTCTACTATAACAATTCTATTTTGTTCTTTCTCTTTAAAATTATTATTAACAAAATCGATTAAGGCATCTTTGGTCAAAGATTTTTTTAAATTAATTTTATTTTTCTCCCACGGGTGTGCTTTAAATATTATATTATAATTAGTAGTATTTAAAATATTTAAAATTATCTTTTTATAAGTATCTAAACTATTAATATTATCTAATAAGGTTTCTAAAATAGAGAAGTCATTAATTACTTGTCCCATAATTAAAATTGTCTCGGTATCTTTATCAAAATTAAAAAAATCAGAAGCTTCGGATACGGATAAAGGTTGAATCACATTTTTATTCTTTTTAGACCTAAAATGATTAATTGTCTTTAGTTTTTCTCTTTCAAAAGTAAAATAATTTTCTTCTTCAAACTCTTTTTTGTAGGTATTGAAAATATTGTTAAATTGAATATCACTATTATTTGCTATATGCGTATATTTTTCTTCCAAATAAAAATGATGACCTGTAAATAAATGTTCTAAAACAAATACTTTTATTTGTGTATTTTCAAGTAATGCAGTTAAAGTCTTGAGATATATTAAACTTCCTGAGAACATTATACAATTATTCACTGTTTTATAGTTATTAAAGGATAAACGTCTTTTCCAAAATTTAATCCACCATATTGAAACAGCTAAATTTAATAATAATGTTTCTTTATCTTCAAGATATGCTTTCGAAAAAATTTCTTTTTCGTTTGAAGATAGTTCTGAATTAAACCAATTTTGTTTACTCATTAAATAGGACAACATTTCAGCTTGAACTAGTTTAAATAAGGAAATACCTGAAATTTTTTTATTAAATAATTCATCAAAAGACAACTTCTTTAACTCATCATATTCCTCTAAAAAAATTGTTTTTTTATTTTCATAATTACCATACAATATTTTTAAATCATCATGTCCTCCCATAAATATAGCTTCAATTTTTTTCGTATTTATTAACTCTAATATATTTGGAAAACCTTTTTTATGAATATGGATAGCATCAGGAATTAAAACTTTAATCATTATCTATAATCTCCTCTTTTTTTAAAACTTCTTTATATACAGATATATGCTGTTCAACAACTTCTTTCCAAGAATATACTTTTGGTGTATTTTTATTAATATTGTCAATTAAATTTTTAAAAATATTATTTTTATCATTAATTAATAAATTTAATAAGATAGCATCTTTTTCAATATTTCCTGATAAAAAATATCCATTTACCCCTTCAATTAACAAATCTTTTATCATTGCAATCTCTCGTCCTAAAATAGGTGTTCTCGTATATAAAGCTTCTGGTATATTTGCTGGTCCACCTTCAAATAAGCTTGGTACAAGTAAAATATCAATTTCATTATAAATCTCATCAAATAAATTATAAGGTAAATATTCATAAACTTCTGCCTCAAATCCAAGTTCATGGACTTCATAAGCATCTATTGTTCTTGATTCGCCTACAAAATAAAATTTTACATTATTTACATCTAAACGCTTATAAAGTTCATGTAAATATGCCTCTCCTTTTACTCTTCGAGCATAACGTTTTGAAATAATTCCTATTTTAAATTTCTCTTCAGGCTTAACATATCTTTCAGAATTAGAAAATAAATTTTTATTTATTCCATGTGGAATAACAATAGTATTATCTAAATCTTCATTAATTAAAAGAATCTTTTTTTGTTCATTATTTAAACAAATTATTTTATTAGCTTGATGATACATATCAATAAATTGAGATGCATCAAACCATGGGTCGGTATCTTCTAAATCATGATGTACTGTGACAACAGAATTACAACGTAATTCTGTTTCTAAATTTGGTCGATGATAATGATATATATCTACATTATCCAATGGATGTTCAGTCACAAATAATTCATAGTCTCTAGGAATATACTTTTTAAACTCTTTAATAATAGCATTAAATATACCACTTGAAACTGTATTTGACATAACAAAATTAATTCTCATCTAATCTCCTTTATTTTTGAAAGTTCAATAATCGCACTATTGATATTATTGAAACTAATATCATTTAATTCTTTCAAATCTATTTTCCACCATTCTAAATCTAGAAGCTTGATAATCACATTTTCTTCAAATCTATATTTAATAATTTTTGCAGGAATACCACCCACTATTGCATATGGAGGAACATCTTTTGTTACAACTGCACCTCCAGCGATAATAGAACCATGACCTATAGATATACCCGTATTTATAATAACTTTAGCTCCAATCCACACATCGGATCCTATCATTGTTTTAGAATGAAGCTTCCAATCTTTTTTAATAACATGATTATAATCATCATTATTTTTAAAAATTGTTAAATCAAATTGGAAAGGATGTGTACTTAACCAATCAATTGGATGATTTGCTACACCAATTTCACAATTTCTTGCAATTGAACAGTACCTACCAATACTTACATTTGGATATATAACTGTGTTTACATTAATATAGCTATATCTTCCTAAACTAGTTGAAGCATAAACTGTAGTATTATGCATTAAATTTATAGGATATTCTACAGTCGCACCCGAAGGAATAAAAGCATTAGGTGCAATACTCCCTCCATTATTTTTATTTTCCAATATGATTTTTTCACAAGAGGGCATTAACTATCTTTCATTATAGAATATCATTAAGTAAGTTTTTCAAACTATTTAAACTTAACATATTACTCCCATCACTCAAAGCGATAGCAGGGTTAGGATGAACTTCAATAAAATATCCATCAACTCCAACAGCAGCAGCAGCTTTAGCAATATAAGGTGCATAATGAGGATTACCACCAGAGGTTGCTC
>DQSS01000334.1 GCA_015663165.1 Arcobacter sp.
ATGAAGAGAAAAAGTTGTATAGGAGAATGGTAAAGGATAAATAGGATTGGGTTGAGGTGATATCAAATGTATGTGTATACTGTAAGGTGGGATGAAGAAACCGTGATTAAGTGGATGGCTGTGGCTATGGTTTTAGGGCTTTTGGCAATGGCAGTAATGCCTTTGGCTGTAGACATTGGGGCGTTGGACTATTACTTATACAGAATAGGTTTTTACCCGGAGTGGTACTGGAATGATATTAAGGAAATAAGAGCAGCAATAGGATTAATAGGTGGTGGTGTAGCAATAATATCACCACCTATCGGTGCTGCAATACTTATAGGTGATGGACTTGGATACCTCTAAATAATTTTTTATTATTTAACTATGATTATGAAAATTGGCAGAAGCTCAATAAGAGGTCGAAAGAGGAGGTTTATAATCTGGCTATTAACTACCACTACAATACTTTTTACTTTAAGGTTTATTTTGTCATATGACATAAGCACATCACTCCAAATTACCCTATTTCCTTCTCTGTTAATATCAATACTGCTTATATACCTAAGCAGAGAAAAAATGGAACTTAACCAAAAACTCTTACAGAAAATGTTTATTATTGTGATAGTAGTCTTGATCTTCCCACTTATTTATTGGATCCTAACAAACTTATGAAAACTATAGAGCGTTTACAAAATAATAAATTATTACTTTTACTTTCATCTTTTTTATTTTTCTCAAGTTTTGCTATTACTTTTATTTTTATTTATTTCGATTTTAATTCTCAAGGAATGACAATTAAAAATGACTTGTCTTTCTCCAAGCATCCTACTATATTCTTCTTCATAAAAAATAATTTAAGTGCTACATTCTTTCTTTTTTTGGGATCAGTCGTATTTAGTATACCCACAGTTGTACAATTAATCTTTCTTGGAGTGAGATTTGGTATTGGTTCAAGTTACATCCTAAAAAATACCTCTGTTAAAATTAATGAAATCTTGGCTTTAACCCTCCCTCACGGCATCTTTGAAATCCTCGCAATGATAATAGCAGGAGCGGCCGGCTTCAAAATACCATACGAAATCATAAGGTATTTAGCAGGCAAAAAAGAAACAATCCTTACAAGGGAAGACATTAAAGAATACCTAACGCTTGCTTTAATCTCGATAATTCTAATCGTAATAGCCGCATTCGTAGAAGCCTACATAACACCAAGAATAGCTGAGTACTTTCTATTAAGTCCTGTCGAGTAAGGGATAAATAGGATTGGGTTGAGATGATAGCAAATGTATGCTGTAAGGTGGGATGTAGAAACAGTAATAAAATGGCTGGCAGTAGGGATGGTTTTGGGGCTTTTGGCAATGGCAGTGATGCCTTTGGCTGTTGGAGATGCAGGTCTGGTATACTACTACTATTTAAAAAATAAAGAGCTTGGAAATGACATGATTAGTCACGGTAGTGCTGCAGCCGGAGTTGGTGCAGCGCTATTCGGAGTTGGAACCTACGCATTAGGGAAAGCTACAGCTGGGACTTTACTCTACTATGCTGCTGTTGGCGTCTGTGTTACTGGCGGAGTGTTGATAGGAATTGGGGTAGAATTACTTGTGTGATTGACTAAAAGTAAATTTCAACTTCTTAATTTTTTATTAATTAAAAAACTATAGGGGATTAAGTTATGAGGAGGAATAAGATAACATCAGTTTTATTAGTCTTATTGATTTCTTTAATCTACGCATTTTTATCACACTTTTACATCAATAACGTATTCTACACGTACATCGTGTTTTGTTCAATCTCATCAATAAGTGTTGCACTGATTACTCGTTCATATTCTTATGCTTACAGACTGTTTGGTAAATTTTTAACTTGGTTTATTATATCCATGGGTTATGTAATCCCTATAATCCGTATAGTTCATGTCATCTTATCAAAATAACTAGCGGGAGGTGTTATAATCTGAGAACTATTAGAATTACAGCACTTTTGCTAATTATTTTGTTCATAATTTTTAATTGCGGCATAATAACAGGGATGTATGTTCAAAAATATGTCCAAAAAAGTTTTCTAGCTATAAAGAATTATATGAGTTTAAATTGAGGAATCTTGAACCCAAATTTTATCTCATACTCATTAACAATCTGAATAACATTTGATGATCTGTTATAATTGGATTAGCGCTTAATGGGTGGAATATAGGATCCATTTTTATATATCTTTGTTATTTTGTTATTTAGAGAAGTAGATGTTTTTATGAGCCTCTTCTTCTCTACGCCCTCTTCGAAATCCCAGCCATAATAATAGCTGGAGCAGCTGGCTTCAAGATTTCCTACGAGATAATCAGATACTTAGCAGGCAAGAAAGAGCAAATTTTGACAAAGGAAGACATAAAAGAATACTTGATGTTAGTCCTGATTTCAATAATTCTAATCTTAATAGCAGCATGGATTAAAGCTAACGTAACTTTAAAAATTGCTAAGGCGATGTTATCAAAAGGTATTTGAATATTAGAAACGACTTAAAAATATGGCAAAGATTATTGAAGCAATATATGAGAATGGAGTTTTCAAACCTCTCGAAAAGGTTGATTTAAAGGAGGGAGAAATTGTAAAGATTGAGATAAAAGAGAAGAAGATTAGCGAGAAGTTTTATCAAGTTTTAGAAGAACTCGAAAAGAAGGCTCCAAAAGTTTATAATGCCATTAAAGTTTTAGAGGATGTCAGGAATGATCGTTATTGACACTTCTATATTGATCGATTGTATATTTGAGAGAGACGTTACGAGAAACAATATAGCTAAAGAAACTCTCAAACTCGTGAAAGGACTCAAAGTATTTGCACCGAAAATTCTTCTCATCGAGTTTATGGCTGTGGCAAGGAGATTGGGCATGAATATTTCTAGGCTTGATGTAGTTAGATTAACAGCAGATTTCGTTCTACTTCCAGAAGATACGATATTCGACGAAGCGTTCAAAATAGCAGAACATGTTCATCCGAGAGCTGCTGATGCATACTTCATAGCAACAGCCAAATTAACAAACTCAATTTTGATCACAAATGATAAAGTCATGGCAAAGAATGCTAAGAAAGCTGAAATTGAAGCTTA
>DQSS01000341.1 GCA_015663165.1 Arcobacter sp.
TAGGTATTTTCATCTCATCAAAAAAGATATCAGACATATTTGCATCAAAATGTTGTCCCGTATGAACTATGACTTCCTGAATGTTTTTATGTTTTGCTATTTCTCTACTGACTGTGCCAGCTTTTATGAATTGAGGTCTTGCACCTAATATTGTTAGTATTTTCATGGTTTCACTTTTATGGGTTTAAATTTTTTAGTATACATTTTTTTAGTCTCCTATGTTTCTTAGGGTAGTTTTAAACCCAAATTTAACCAATAGAATAAAGAAAAACATTCCGCCAGTCAATAATGAAGTTTGTAATCCCATACTAAATAGAACCATTGAATATATTAATATTAATGGTATCAATGAGTTAAAATTTCTTTCAAAGGTACTATCGTCTGTTTTATTAAAAAACAACCACAAAATAAATAGTTGTAAAAAAGATCCAATTATACCAAAATTGATATAACCATCTGCTATGATATCAGCGTTTGCACGTACATTTTCAGAGAAATATGTTTCCCCTATAACAAAGGTGTAAGCCTCATTTACACCAGAAAATAGTTTTCCCAAAATTCCGGAACCACCATAGAAAAAATAATTTTCATTGGCAAATTCATAAAACCTTGCAAATAAGCCTGACGTAACATGAAAAACTCTATCGTATAACCCTACAAGATTCACACTCCATGCAGTTGAGAAGTATATGTTCAATTGTAGAAGTAAGGAAAATATACTAATTACAATAAAAAGTGAAATAAAATAGTAACGTTTTATATTTAATTTACTTAATACAGTATAGTAAAATATGGCAAATACCAATAAAAGAATCGAAGCTTTGTGAGCAGCTAAAGAATAATCAATAAGATATATGAAGATAGTGGGATAGAGATAGTATATATTTCTCAAGTTTATAGCAATAATTAAAAAGCTAAAAGCAGAGATGTATTTAGAAAAAGTGATAAGATAAACTTCCCATCCAGACACGATACTTGCGAATAAACTTCTTTGTATATAGACTTCATTTATCCCTCTAAAATTTATAATATTAAAATATTTTATTGTTAAATAAATATAGAACACAAAACCTATTACTCCAAATATTTGTAACACTTTTAGATTTATAACTTTTGTAGTTGAAATATAATTTTCTTCTTCATTGAGATTTAAAATTATTTCTTTTCTTGAAAATAAACTAAATATAAAAATTATATAAATATAAAATATAAAAAAAGTAAGCATAGATTTATCATTGGATAAAGAGTATATTATGACACCAGGCAACACTCCTAAAATAATTAATGTTGATAGTAGCATGGGAAAGATTTTATCAAGTGAGTTTTTTAGAATCAATGCAATAAATGGAACACTCATAAAATATACTAAAACAACATTTCCTATATTTAGATTATAATCAAAAAAACGACCTAAATATAGATACTGCTCGGTTTCTCTTAAAACAATATAATTTATAAGGTAGATAACATAGAGAATGCTTGATAATAGGTACATTTTAAGATAGAGTATCATACTTTAACCTCTTCTTTTTTTGCAAGAGTGTACATGATAAGTAAATAAATAATATAGTAACATGAAATGATATAAGTAACTAAAGTAAGAAATATATCAATCTCTTTACTCACAGTAATTAAAAAAACGATAATAATAAGCAGACATATTTGAAATAAGAGATCTAAAATATTCTTTTCATATATAATGGCAGTTAATGTTAAAGGAGAAACGATAAATCTGGTTAGAAACAAAGGCAATAGTATTTGAGCATATTGCCCAGCTGTTCTCCAGCTTTCACCAAATACAATTGAAAACAGATCTTCAATTATAAAAAATAAAATTCCAAAAAATGGAAGTCCTATAGCAAGGAGTTTAATAATTGTAGACTTAAATGCAACAATAGATGTTCCTGTCTCTTGTTTTTCTTTGCTTGCTTGTTGAAAATATACTTGACCGATAGAGCGACCAATTAAAGTTGATGGAACACCAAGCACTTTTTCAGATAATGAATAAAAACCTAAAGTAGCTATTGAAAAAAATGATGAAATAAGTATGCTTGTCAAGTGTTGTGATGAAGTACTTGCCAATGCTGACCACATAGAAAATTTTGGAAAATTAATATATCTTTTTGCGAGGGTTTTCATTTTTATTATCGATAGAGATGAAATCAGTTTTTTGTTTTGAATTATATTTTTAGATAGTTTCATATTTCCAAAGAAATTAGAGATTATTAAACCAGATATCAGACCTGCAGCGCCTTGATAAATAAAGCCAACACTTAACTGAATAACAGTAAGGACCAATGATTTGTAAATTAAAGCTTTAGATAGATCTTTATAATACTTCATTCTGGTATTGAAATAATTTAAAACATTAAATAAACCTATTAAAAATACAGATATTGGTAAGAGATAAAGCCAATGATGAATATTTTCATTATTCAACAAATGCATAATTTCTTGACTAAAAAAAAGAATAATAACAAAAAGTACTGTTGAGATCACAGCGGCAATAATTATCCCCAATGCTGCTATATTGATCGCATCTTCATCTTCTGACGGTAGCATAATGGCAAGTTCATATCTGCCATTGACTATGGAACCAAATATCATTGTTAATGCAAAAAATAAAGCAAACACTCCAAAGTCTTCAGGCGTATATATCCTTGTAAGAATAGGGCTTATAGCTATAGGTATAGCTTGCGCTATTGTTGTGCCTGTCATGAGAGTTAAGACGTTACGAGAAAATTCTGATTTTGGTTTGAGTTTATTTAGCACCAAGATCTCCCGTATTAA
>DQSS01000204.1 GCA_015663165.1 Arcobacter sp.
ATTCCAAAAGGAAAAAAGTTAAGTTTTATAGATTTTTATTTGATGAAATTGGGTAAAAAAACCTGATTTCAAACCCCCGATAGTTTCATTAAGCCTGATTTCTCAACTATTATAAATAATTATCCATCATACTATGCACAAGCAGCAATATCAACACTTACTTTAAAGTATGAAGCAATATTTATCAAATCAAATAAATCAAATATTAAAAATATAGATATCTCAAAAGTGAATTATCCATTTGTATATAGATATGAGCAAAGTGATACAAAACTATATTTAGCTTGTAAGATGAATTCTTGTTTTAGTTTTTCTTCTGATTTTAAAGAAGTAAGGAAAGTTATCGAAGATTTACTTTGACAGCTTTTTAGGGATATTTTGATGAAACTTTAGTTTAAATGATATCTCTAACTTATCATTTACTTTTACAAACTCAATAGGAAAAGAAAGTTCAACACTATAGTTAGTTTCATTTATTTTTTTAAGTACTTCAAATAGTTCGTTTGGTGTAGATACTAAAGTTACTATTTTATATTGTTGAGTATTGTATTTATTATCCATAGATGATATTTGTTTGATACTAGTTTCTTTGTTAAATAGTGAAGTAAACATCTTAGTAGATTCTTTTTTATTTAAATATTTTGTTTCATTAGTCAGCTTATATTTTTTACGAGGTATTTTAGTAAGTTTATCTAGTATATTTGTATTCGAAATTATTGCAGTGAATACTCTATTGTTTTTACTTGTAAGTACATTTTCACTATTTTCATATATCTTTAAAAGTTTAGCTTTTAGAACTTTTTCATAAGAATCTTCTTTTAGGTAGTTATACACAAGTGTTGATTCATCTTTTTGTAACTGAATCTCTTTTAAAGTAGAATCATCAGAGATAGTATTAAAGATATCAAGTATATGATTTACATGATGTTCATTTATTTCTATATGATTTGGAAGTAAAATTTCTTCTTTCTTTTTAACTTCCTTTTTAACTATCTTCTTAACTTCTTTTTTTACTTCAACTTTTACTTCTGATGGTACTTGTATCATATAAACTACAGCTATAGCAAGCGCTGTAGAAATAAGAGCTATTAGTATCCACATAGCAAAAGATAGAGTTGATTTTTTTTCTCTTGGTTTTATGAAACTTAGTTTTTTAATAGATGGTTTTTTTGATATTTTATATAGTATCTCATCTATGTTTATTATTTCATATTTTACATTTATCATTAGATTTTCATTTAATAAGTCTAATTGCTCATTGTTTAGTTGCTTGATATTGTAGTAAATATTTATAGACTTTAAAAAGTCAGAATTTTGATTTACTTCATAAAATTCTTTTGTGATATCTGAAATATTTTCATTTAATTCTAAGGCATAAACTTCTTCATAAAGTTTTTGTTCTACTATATCATCATTGTAAAAATTTGATTTTTTTATATCTTGAAATGATGTAAGTTGTTTAATACTTGATAAACTATATCTTTTATTTTTGTCTAAAATGATTGCGTAAATATTGTTATTTAAAATAAATATATTTAAAGACTCTTCTTCTAAGTTATCCGACATTTTATTTTGTAAAATAGAAAAAGGAGATATTAAATAATCTATATTTCCATCACAGAAGAATTTTTTTGATTCTTCTATTTTCGTGTTTTCTAAAGATATTTTATGAGAATGGTCAAAATATATATTTGTATTTGATATATTTATAGCATCTTCATTTTTTACAATTGTTTGATTTTCATCTTCACAAATTGCTGTGATGTATGAGTTTGGTGTATTTTGTTCTAGTGTTTGAAGTTTGAAGTTTGTATCTAAAGATAAACTATTATCATCAAGTAAGAAAATAGATTGTTCATTTTTAATAACTTGATTATTTTTAAGTACTTCATAGTCAATTTTAATATTTTGTTGAGTCTTTACTATATTTATATATTGAATATTATTATTAAACATCTATTTTCCTCATATTATTTTTTATTTTTTCTTTAGCATCTTCCATATTAAGGCCTTCAATACTAAATGGTTCACTTACATAAAAATCTATTGTACCAAAAGGTTTTGGTACAACAAATTTATCCCAAGATTTCATTTGCCAAGATGAAGAAGGTTTTGCATAAAAAGAAAGTATTTTAGCATTTGTTTTCTGTGCTATTAGTACTATTCCATCTGCTACTTCATATATTGGACCTTTTGGACCATCTGGAGTTATTGCGACATCAATACCTTTTCGTATGGATTTAATAGCCCCAAGTAGTGCTTTAGCCCCACCTCTAGTTGAAGAACCACTCAAAGCACCAACTCCAAGATATTCTACTACTTTTCTTATAGTTTCACCGTCTCTATGTTCACTCACGATTACTTTTGTTGTACCATTTTTTTTAAACTTTCTATAGTTCAATGGTTGCATTAGTAAATCACCATGCCACATAGTAAGTATAAATGCTTCATCATCCATGGGTGCTGGATAATGAAATCTTTTCTTATTTGTAAGGTAAATAAATCTTACAATAAGTTGTAAGATAAAAGGAAGTATATTTACTTGTATAAATCCTAAAATCTTTTTTTTCACGAAAGAATTTTGCCTTTAAGAGATGTTCTACTTGCGCTTATGATTTTAACTTCAAGTATTTGTCCAAGTAACTCTTCACTACCTTGTACAAATACTTGAATATAATTATCACTAAATCCCATAATCTCACCATTTGGCTTTAAGTCTTCAAAAAATACTTTCATAGTTTTTCCAACATTTGAAGCCATATGTTCATTTTGATGTTCTTTATGAACTTCTATTAAATGACTTAATCTTTTAGTACCAATCTCATCAGGAATTTGTTCCATAGTTGCTGCTGATGTATTTGGTCTTGGAGAATATTTGAAGTTAAATATTTGGTCAAATTTAACTTTTTCTACTACATCCATAGTATCTGCAAAATCTTCATCACTCTCACCTGGAAAAGCAACAATAATATCTGTAGATATTCTAACATCTGGAACTTTAGATTTGATTCTTTCACATCTATTTAAAAACCATTCTTTTGTATATCCTCTTTTCATATCTTTTAAGATTTGAGTTGAGCCACTTTGTAGTGGTACATGAATAGACTTACAAATTTTAGGATTTGTTGCAAATTCTTCTATAAATTCATCATCCATATGTAAAGGATGAGGAGAAGTAAATCTTATTCTCTCAACACCTTCTACTTTTGATATCTCTTGAAGAAGTTTTGTAAAAGTATATTTTTCTTCAC
This sequence comes from Arcobacter sp., assembly GCA_015663165.1. GTDB lineage: Bacteria > Campylobacterota > Campylobacteria > Campylobacterales > Arcobacteraceae > CAIJNA01. Next base: position 3,252 of record DQSS01000204.1, read on the forward strand.
TTGCAGAAAATCTTTTACCATAGTTGTTCACATTTTGTCCAAGTAAAAATATCTCTTTAGCACCAGTATCAACTGACTTTTTAACTTCATTTAGAATAATATCTGCAGGTATAGAAATCTCATCACCTCTTGTGGCAGGTACTATACAAAAAGAACATTGTTTATCACATCCTAAAGATATATTGATACTTGCTTTATATAATGAGTTTCTATATTCGCTAAACTCATAAGCTGTTTCATCATAGTTTATATCTATCTCAACTGTACCTTTGTTTTTAACAGCATTAGAAATCTTAGAGACATTTCTTGCTCCCACTACGAAATCTACATAAGGAGCTCTTTTGATGATGTCTTTTCCAAGATGAGATGCTGTACATCCACATACACCTATCTTTGCACCATTTTTTCTTTTCTTTTTAAATTGACCTAGTTCACTAAATAATTTAGCAACAGGTTTTTCTCTAACGCTACAAGTATTTATTATGATTAGATCAGCTTCTTCAACATTGGTAGTTGTAGTATAATCATCATGTTTATTTAGCTCTGCAATGATGTGTTCAGTGTCCCTGACATTCATAGCACAACCTAAAGTTTCAATAAATAGTTTATTACTCATAGTTAAATCTTACTTTTTATAAAGCGTGTAACTCATACATATATTCTTCTTCACCAAGACCATATTTAACTTCTCTAAAGTGTGCAGTATATCCAGCACCTTCTAAGCTATCAACTAATCCCATCATGTTTTTATGTGAGTTGTCTTTATCAAAATAATATATTTTTTGTCCTACTTCTTTTAGTTCTTCTTTTATTTTTGTTAAGCTCATTTTTACAGGCTTTTGTGTTAAATCGTTTCTTGCTATTAAAATATCCATTATTTATCCTTTGGTTATATTTGTTTGTATAATTAATTGGATTTTAACAAAATATTCCTTTAAGTTTGATTTCGTTAAAATCCCCGTTACTAACACACAAAGCAACAATCCCAAATGACCATTGCATTGTTAAAAAAAGGAAAATCTCATGGATAAAATTATTGATATAGTTGATAGCATAGCTTATGAAAAAGGTTTAAAAATATCTGAAGTTGAAATAGCTCTACAAGAGTCTTTAGTAAAAACAGCTGAAAAGATGATAGACCATACTCTTGTTTTTGGTGCAAGTGTAGATAGAGAAGAGAAAAAATTAAACTTATTTCAAAAAATCGAAGTTTTAGCAAATGATGACACTAGATTAACAGTTGAGACAATCATGGTAATGATGGAAAACAAAGAAGGTTTTGAAGAAGAAGTTGAGCGAGTAAATAACACTGAAAACTTTATATCTTTAGATGAAGCAAAAGAACTTGATGAAGATTTAGAAATAGGTGATTTTTTAAATTATGATTTAGAATTTGAATCTATGGGAAGAAATGCAGCAACTATTTTATTTTCAAACTTAGAATACAGACTTCAAAGACATATAGAAGATAACTTATTTAACAAATACAATTCAAGAATTGGAGAAACAATCACATCAGTTGTAACTTCAGTAGATAGACAAGAAAATACTTTTATAGAAATCGGTGAAGTAAGAGCAATCCTTACAAGAAAAAACAGAATTAAAGGTGAAAGCTTTAAAGTTGGAGATTCTTTAAAAGCAGTTATTAGAGCAGTTAAAGTTGATAAACAACATGGTCTAATAGTTGAAATCAGTCGTACAAGTCCAAAGTTCCTAGAAAGTTTACTAAGACTAGAAGTTCCAGAACTTAAAGATGAAAGAATCACTATAGAATCAAGTGCAAGAATTCCAGGAGCTAGAGCTAAAATTGCTCTTTCTTCAACTGAACCAAATATGGATCCTATTGGAGCTATTGTTGGAGTAAAAGGTGTAAGAATAAATGCAGTTTCACAACAACTAAACGGTGAAAATATTGACTGTATTGAATATAGTCCAATTCCAGAAATCTTCATAAGTAGAGCTTTAAGTCCTGCTATTGTAAATTCTGTAAAGTTTACAAAAACTACAAGAACAGATGAGAGAGATAAAGCAGTTGTAACAATAAACTCAGACCAAAAAGGTAGAGCAATTGGTAGAGTAGGTTTAAATATTAGACTTGCATCTATGCTTACAAAATGTGATATTGAACTAAACGAAATAGATGCAATAACACCAGCAAGTGATGATCCAAGACCACAAGAAAAATCAAAAGACACTTCTGGTCTAGAAGCGTTATTTAAATAAAATATCTTAAATACTAGGAACAAATATGACTCTTAAAGAAGCGATTATAAAAAGTTTAGAAAATTCAAAAAGTCAATTATCATACACTGAAGTGTATGAGTATATTGTTAAATATAATTATCATGACTTAAGTGATAAAAAAACGCCTAAAGATACAATCGCATCAAGACTTGGAGAATTTATAAAAAATGGTGATAGTAGAGTAAGGAGAAGCAAAAATAATGGTAAAACTTATTTATATTATTTATCAAAATATGAAGAAGAACTTAATCTACAAGCAACTGAATCAACTGAACTTTTAATAAATAAAAAAGAAAGTTATCAAGAAAGAGATTTACATAAGTTATTAAGTAGTTATTTAAATAGCCAGAATATTTATTCTAAAACAATTTTTCATGAACAATCAAAAAATAGTAAGGATAATCATCAAAAATGGATTCATCCAGATATGATTAGTGTTAAACTTTTAAATTTATCTTCAAAAGTTAATCAATCATTTATGAAAACTTTAAATACTGGAGATACTTTTAAAATTACTTCGTATGAAATTAAAAAAGAAATCAATACAGATCATGAATTAAAAAAGTCTTATTTCCAAGCAGTATCAAATTCAAGTTGGGCTAATTATGGATATTTAGTTGCATTTGAAATCAGTAGTAGTTTAAAAACTGAAATGGAAAGACTAAATCAGTCATTTGGTATAGGAATTATTGAATTAAAATCAAATCCATATGAAAGTGAAATTTTATTTCAAGCTAAATATAATGAACTTGATTTTACAACAATTGATAAACTTTGTAAAATAAATACTAGTTTTGAAGAATTTATTGATATTACAGAAAAAATATTGACTGCATCTCAAAGATATATTCAGTCTACAAAAAAAGAATTGGATGAATTTTGTGATGATTATTTTAAAAATGATACAGAAATAAAAGAATATTGTAACGATAAAAATATACCAATTGAAAATTTAGATGAGGGGAATAACTAGTTATAATTTCATGACAAGGAATTGTAGATGGAATATACAAAAGAAGAAGTAGTTGATCAAGCTAAATATTTAATGGCTGGAGATAAAAATAATATTTTAATTCAAGATGATTTTACATTTTATTGGATTGAGTGTATTAGACCACTTTTATCGATGATGATTTGTATAAGTGAAAGTGAATTAGAAGAACAAATAGCACCAGAAATATTTAATCAATGGGGCTGTCCGTATGAAAGGAATTTTAATATTATGGAAGAATTAAATAAAATAATAATAGATATAAATCCAAATAAAAATTTAAATATTGCACTTGCAAAAAAAGATAGGGTGGATTATATTTATAATACTTCAGCTTTAGAAGGTAAC
>DQSS01000237.1 GCA_015663165.1 Arcobacter sp.
ATCTGGTGGTATATAGGTATCACCATCTTTCCATCTTACCAAAGCTTCACACCCTATCATCACTTTATGCTTATCAAATAAAGGTTGGTAATAAAGTTCAATTTTTCTGTCTTTAAATGCAAAATAAAGTTTCTGCTCAATCTCATGGTGTTTTTCTACACGTTTTGCTAAATTTTCGTTAAATAGAACAATACAATCACGCCCTGCATCTTTTGCCTCATACATAGCAATATCCGCTTCTTTTATAAACTCATTACCATCTGAAGAAGAAGCAGTAATTTGTTTAATCCCTATACTCGCACTTAAATGAAGACGATGTTGCTTAATTCTATAAGGCTCTTTTAATATAGCCAATAACCCTTCTGCTAAGGCATAAGCATCTTCAGAGGTATACTCATTCTCTTTATGTTCAAGACTCAGAAGTGTAAATTCATCCCCGCCAAAACGTGCAATGATATGCTTATCTTCCGCAAAATTTTTAATACGTCTTGCAACAGATTGCAAAACGATATCACCAATATCGTGCCCTAAAGAATCATTAATAATCTTAAAATTATCTAAATCAATAAGCAATAAGTAGGCTACTTTTTTGGATCTAACCAACCGCTTAATCAATTTCTCCATATAAGTTAAAAAATAACGACGATTATAAAGCCCCGTCAACATATCATGCTTAGCTTGATAATCATTTTCTTGAATAAGTTCGTAAGTATTATTTGATGCATAAAGTAAAAGACCAAGAAATGCTATATTAAATACAGACAATACATATCCATATAATGTATCTATATAAAAAAAGTATAAAGACAGAGGAAGTAAGAGTATTAAAAGTATCGGCACAAATATCTTTCTATCTGTCACCAAAAGGACGGATGCAATCACTGATAATCCAAGCTGTGTAAAAATAACAATATAATGCAGTTTACTTTCAACTTCTCCTGCATATAAAATAAATAGCAATGTCCACAAAGAGAAGACTGTATAATAAAATATTTTTATTTTTGAATACCACAGTAACAATTCATTTGTATCCATTGCTTTTGATTCATACTCATACTTAAGTACTAGTCCCCATACAGAAGCCATAACAAGTAAAGCATACCAACCTAGAGCTCCATTAGCTATTTGGTTCATACCCGCGAGTATAAGAAAAACCAATCCCGGTATAAGGGACAAAAGAATTGTAAAAATAATTTGATTATTATAAAATTGATAATTTTTATGTTCTAACATACAAAGAGTATATCATTAGAAAGCACAGAAAAACGATATTTATATTAATTTTTATCCAATATTTTCTCGGTTAAATATTTTTTTTCTATTCATCTCACTATTGACTTTTTGCACCTTTTGCTTAAAAAGCTTTATTTCAAAGTCATCTTTCTTCAATGGTTTATCAAAATAGTAACCTTGAAAAAGATTACATTCATATGTTTTTAAAATTTCATACTGAGTCTCTGTTTCGATACCTTCTGCAACAATACGTAAATTAAATATATCTGCCAGTGTAAAAATAGTTTTTAACATCATCTCATCCGATTCTTTTTCTCCCAAGCTATCTACAAAAGATCTATCAATTTTTAATTCATCTATAGGTATTTCTCGTAAATAATTTAAAGAAGAATAGCCCGTACCAAAGTCATCTAATGAAAACTTAATACCGAGTTTTTTTATCTTTTTCATCACAGATACAATATTATCCATATCCTCAACAAGCATTTTTTCTGTAATTTCAAATATTATCTTGTTTTGCGATTTATGATTCAGATACTTATTTGATAAATATTCAATACGCTTAATAAAACTTTCATGTAATAATTGTTTTACACTTATATTTATTGAAAATTGTTCAAGTGATTGTTCTTTTTTCTCCCATGACTGTAGTGTTTTAAATGATTCTTCCAATATATAATTTCCCAATTCTATAATAATCCCTGTCTTCTCTGCTAAGTTAATAAACTCAAGTGGTGACACCATGCCTAAGTCTGGATTATACCAACGCACTAATACTTCACACCCTACTGTGACACCATCTTTATTTACTTGAGGCTGATAATAAAGTTCTATTTCATTGTATTCAAGTGCAAAATAAAGTTTTCTTTCCATTTCAAGAGTATTTCCAATTTTTGATGTTAATGCATTGTTAAAATTTACTACTCCATCACGTCCAGAGGATTTTACTTCATACATAGCAATATCTGCCTCTTTTATAACCTCTATAGAGTTTAATGCAGTTCCATCTAGTAACTTTACGCCTATACTTACAGAAATATGTATGTGATTAAAGTCTATGACGTACGTTTCTTTCAATATACGTCCAATATTATCTGAAAAAATATCTGCACTTTTTATACATTCATCATAACTTTCATAGACATAACTTGTTATCATAAACTCATCTCCACCAAGCCTCGAAATATGCCTAGAGTCTCCACAGAATTCACTTAAGCGGTTAGATATTTCACATAAAAGTTTATCACCTACATCATGTCCTAATGTGTCATTAATATTTTTAAAGTGATCTAAGTCTAAAAGTAAGATAAAGGAAAACCTTTTTGTTTCTTTTAATGTCTTTAGCAATTGGTCTAGGTGTTCCATCAAATGTCGACGATTATAAAGTCCAGTTAAAGGGTCACGTTGTGCCTGATTAAAAATTTGTTGAATAAGTTTATATCCATTGTTTGAGGCATAAAGTAAAAATCCTAAAAAACCTATAGTAAAAATAGCTAAAAAATAACCCTTTGTCTCATTTAAATTCACAAAATATACAATCAAAGGATAAATAAGGATAAGTAACACCGGTATAAAAAGTTTTTTATCTGAAAAAAGAAATGTTGCAGCAATAATTGCAGCAATTACTTGAATTAATACGGTTACTTGATTTAAATTATGTTCAGTAATATCTGAAAATAATAGGAATAATAACGTCCACAATCCAAATATACTATAGATAAAAAGTTGTACTTGCTTGTACCATTTACTTAATTTGTTTTTGTGAATAGATACATAGCTAAATTGACGGTAAAGTTCCCATCCCCATGCACTAACTAGTACGATTGCGGAAAACCAGACAAGTGTAAATGGTGCTATATCAAATACATAACATAATATTGTGTATCCTAGTCCTGTAAATAACGACCACACAATTAATAATAATATTTGTTTTTGTAAAAAATAATAAAACTTTTGTTCTTTCATAACATGGATTGTAATATAATAAAGTCAAAAAAAGTCAAACAGATTTAGAAAATAAATACTAAGGAATTACATTATGAAAATACGAGTCTATTACGAAGATACAGATGCAGGAGGTATTGTTTATCATACTAACTATATTAAATATTGTGAAAGGGCTAGATCAGAAATATTTTTTAAACAAGAGATTATGCCTACACTTGGGGAACATGAAGGATTTGTAGTCCGAAACATTAACGCTCATTTTATAGCTACTTCGGTATTAGGCGATATGTTGGAGGTAAAAACTAAAGTACTTAATCTAAAAAATTCTTCTACAGTATTAGTACAAGAGGTCTGGAAAGATGACAATAAACTTTTTTCTATGGAAATAGTGCTAGTATATATACGAGAAGGAAAACCTTGTCGTATACCTGAAGAACTTAGAGAAGTTTTTACAGAAGATTATTAGTAAGCGCATAGACTATACCTAAACCTGAAGCTGTCATGTATCCTGCACCAAATAAAAATGAAGAAACAAACTTTATAAATGGCTGAAATCTCCACTTCACTAGTAAAATAATAAGTGAACCAATGGCCGAAGGAAATAACATATATGCAAGCATCGTTGTTAGTTCAAGTGGCTTAGGAAGTAGATACATTCCGATTAATATTACTAAAATAGTAACCAGTACAAAAAATATAAGCATATACTTTACTGTACTAAATTTACTACTACATTCTTCAAGCTTCAGTTCTTGAGAAAAGACATCTTTCATATCTGAAAAATTTGCATCTTTCAATGACATCTCCTCCATCCATAAAAAAATTGCAAAACCAACAAAATATCCAATCGCAATTGAAATCATTAACATACTCATTTTAACTTCTTAAATTATATAATTTTATTATATTAAAATATATACTTAAAATATATTTAAATTTTAATGCAGAGGGATATATGGAGAGTATGTGTAAGTAATAGATATAACTATTTTATGAAAGTCTTCATTTAAAAAGAAAATGAAGACAGGTATTACTAAAGTGCAGAGTCAATAACTTTTTTTGCAACTTCTTTTTTAATTGGGTCTGAACCAACAACTTTATCTACAGCCATGTCTACAGCTTTATCTTTCATGGAAGTGCTTGATGTTGCTTCTTTTGTAGCACTTTCAATCATACTACCCGTACCTGAAGACTTTGTATCTGATGAAGGAGTACCATTACCCATTACACTATCAACAGCAGATGCCTTCATTTTGTCCATAGGGTCTTCTTTCCCCACTACTTTATCTGCAACTTTATTTGCCATTTCTTTTTTTACGACATCATCACCAGCTACACTATCGATAACAGCAGATTTTGCTTCACTTTTTGCTTTAGATATAGCAACATCTTTTGCTACATCAGTCATCATATCTGCAAATAAACCTGTGGCTACCACAGCAGAGATTAATATAATTTTTTTCATTGTTTTTCCTTAACGTTAATAGATTGATTAGTCAAACTAATCTATACTTATTAGACAAAAAGATTGTGTGGTAATTGTGTGAAAATTATAATATTAAAAATATTTTGGGAGTATTTTCTCTCTTAGAAAAGAGAGAAAATATATCATAGGGAAAGAGAACTATTCTACCATCGCAACAAGCTCTTCTTTAGAGACTTTGTGGAAGTTTAGGTATTTGTAGATGTCATCAGTCATTTCTGGCTTGATTTTATCTGCTACTATTTCTGCGTACTCTGCTGCAGAGGGGAGTCTACCTTTAAGTGCAACAACAGCTGCAAGCTCTGCAGAACCAAGGTACACTTGAGAACCTTTTCCTAGTCTGTTGTCGAAGTTTCTTGTACTTGTAGAGAATACCCA
>DQSS01000303.1 GCA_015663165.1 Arcobacter sp.
ATAGTGCTGGTGCTTATGCAGATAAAATTGCACAAAAATTTGGTTTAGCACAAGACTATACAATGTTACCATTTAAAGGAATTTATCTAAAGTATATAAATGATAAAATAGCTATAAAAACAAATATTTATCCAGTACCTAATCTATCAAATCCATTTTTAGGTATTCATTATACTATCACAGCAGATGGTAGCATAAAAATAGGACCTACCGCTATTCCTGCTTTTTGGAGAGAAAACTATAAAGGATTTGATAATTTTAATTTTAATGAAATGGTTGAAATACTATACTATGAAACTAAGTTATTTTTATTCAATTCTTTTAATTTTAGAAACTTAGCAGTAAGTGAAATGAAAAACTATATAAAATCTATTTTTATTAAAAAAGCTAAAAGTATGGTATATGAGATAGGTGATGACTTTCAACCAATTCCTGCTGGAATCAGATCGCAACTTTTAAATAAGACAACAAATGAATTAGTTCAAGATTTTGTAGTAGAGCATGGAGATAATTCAACTCATATATTAAATGCAGTAAGTCCTGCTTTTACTTGTAGTTTTGCATTTGCTAAGTATATTGTAGAAGAGATAAATCAAAATAAGGCAAAATATTATGAATAATTACATAATTAAACATATTAAAGAATCAATAGAAGTAAAACAAAAACTTTTAGAAGATAAGATAGTTATAGATAAGATTTTAGAAGCTTCTAAAATTTGTATTAATGCTTACAAAAATGATAAAAAGATATTGATAGCGGGGAATGGTGGAAGTGCCGCAGATGCTCAACATATAGCAGGAGAATTAGTAAGTAAATTTTATTTTGATAGACCTGGCCTTGCTGCAAGTGCTTTAACAACTGATACATCAATTTTGACTGCAATTGGAAATGATTATGGATATGAAAAGCTTTTCTCAAGACAGATACAAGCGAATGGAAATAGTGGAGACATTTTTATAGGTATATCTACATCTGGAAATTCTAAGAATATTATAGAAGCTTTAAATGAGTGTAAGAAAAAAGGAGTTATTACTATAGGGTTTACAGGAAGTGTGGATTGTAAAATGGACGATTTATGTGATATTTGTATCAAAGTACCTTCAAGTTCGACTCCAAGGATACAGGAGTCACATATAGTAATAGGGCATATATTATGTGTGATTATTGAAAAAGAAATATTTGGAAAAGGTTTTTAATGGAAGCTATAATATTAGCAGGTGGATTTGGCACTAGATTGCAAAGTGTAGTAAAAGATGTACCTAAGCCGATGGCTGATATAAATGGGAGACCTTTTTTGGAATATATCCTCGATTTATTAGCAAATCAGGGTATAACTGATGTAATATTATCAGTGGGATATAAAAAAGATATAATAAAAAAACATTTCAAAAGTAAATATAAAAATATTAATATTTGTTATTCTGTAGAAGAATTACCACTTGGTACGGGAGGGGCTATAAAAAAATCTTTAAAAATGTGTAAATCACCTGATGTTTTTGTATTAAATGGCGATACCTATTTTAATGTTAACTTAAATAATCTTTTAAAACGATACAAGGAATTAGATTGTAGTTTAATTTTGTCATTAAAGACTATGTATAACTCAGATCGATATGGTAGTGTCATGCTTAAAGATAATTACATAAGTAATTTTTTAGAAAAAACTTATAAAGAAAAGACTCTTATTAATGGCGGTGTTTATATTGTTAAAAAAAATATATTTAACAATATTGAATTGGATAATATATTTTCTTTTGAGACAGATTTTTTAGAAAAACAAATTAGAAATATGAATATTGGTTATTTAATCTCTACAGGATATTTTATTGATATTGGAGTACCAGAAGATTATAAGAAAGCACAGTTGGATTTATGCAAATGAAAAAAGCACTTTTTTTAGATAGAGATGGAATTATAAATGTAGATAAAAAGTATATTTGCAGACAAGAAGATTTTGAGTTTATAGATAGTATTTTTGAACTGTGCAGATTTTTTGCAGATAAAGGTTTTTTGATTTTTATTATTACAAATCAAGCAGGTATAGGAAGAGGTTATTATACTGATAAAGATTTTTTAATCTTAACAGAATGGATGAAAGAACAATTTAAACTAAATGGTATAATTATAAGTGATGTTTATTATTGTCCACATCATTTAGACTATGGGATAGGCAAATACAAAATAGATTGTGAGTGTAGAAAACCTAAGCCAGGAATGATTTTAAAAATAGCTAATAGATATGATGTTGATTTAGTCAACTCAGTATTGATCGGCGATAAAATAGGTGATATTAAGGCTGGAGAGTCAGCGAATATTGAAAATAATTTCCTAATAAAAAGTGGATATCAGGAAATATATGATTTTAAATCTGTTAAGAGTTTATTAAGCTATGTAAAGGAAATAAAAATATGATTTTATCAAGAACCCCGTACAGGATATCTTTTTTTGGTGGAGGCACTGATTATCCTGAATATTATCGAGAATTTGGTGGTAAAACACTGGGTGTTACAATAGATAAATATTCATATTTAAACATAAGAAAACTCCCTCCATTCTTTGATTATAAACATCGTATAGTTTATTCAAATCAGGAAAATGTAAACAATTTAGATGAAATAATTCATCCATCAGTGAGAGAAACTTTAAAATATATGAAGATAGATAGTGGGATTTCTATTCATCATGATGGTGATATCCCTGCACGAAGTGGAATGGGGTCAAGTTCAGCATTTACAGTTGGTTTGATTAATAGTATAAATGCTTTAAAAGGTAAAATGACATCCAAAGAAGAACTAACACACGATTCTATTTATATAGAACAAAATCTTATAAAAGAGAATGTTGGTTCACAAGATCAAGTATTTGCTGCTTATGGAGGATTGAATATAATAAATTTTTTACAAAATGGTAAAATTATAGTCAGTCCAATTATAATGCAAGAGGAAAGAATGATAATATTTCAAGATAATATTATGTTGTTTTTTAGTGGAATCTCAAGAATGGCTTCAGATATAGTCGAAGAGCAATTACAAAGAACTTCAATTAATATACCTAATTTAAATAGAATGAAAGATTTAGTTGATGAAGCTCATAATATTTTAATATCAGATAGAAACTTGAATGAATTTGGAGAGTTACTAAATAGCACATGGGAATTGAAAAAATCTTTATCAAGTAAGGTAACTAATCCTCAAATAGATGCTATGTATTCTAAAGCAATGAAAGCAGGAGCTGTTGGTGGAAAGTTATTAGGGGCAGGTGGTGGTGGCTTTATGTCATTTTATGTAGAAAAAGAAAATCAAGAAGCAGTAAAAGTTGCTTTAAAAGACTATCTTCACATACCATTTAATTTTGATTTTGACGGATCAAAGATAGTAGTATATGAACCAAATTATAAAGAGAGATAAAATATGAATTATGAATTAGCTTATTCAACATTTGATCAAGCAGAAAAAGATGCGATGTACGAAGTTATAGAAAGTGATTTTTTCACAATGGGTAAAAATGTAAAACAATTTGAGAAGGAATTTTCATCATATTTTGGAATGAAATATGGAATTATGGTTAATTCAGGAAGTTCAGCAAATTTAGTTGCAGTTGCAGCATTGTTTCATAAAAAAGAAAATGCTCTAAAAAAAGGTGATGAAGTGATTGTTCCTTGTGTATCATGGGCTACAACATATTATCCTTTACAACAATATGGACTAAAATTAAAATTTGTTGATATAGAGTTAGAAACATTAAACTATGATATAGGAGAATTAAAAAAAGCAGTTACATCTAAAACTAAAATGATATTAACTGTTTCTATATTAGGTAATCCAAACTATTATGATGAGATAGAAAAACTTTGTGAAGATAATGATATTATATTATTTGATGACAACTGTGAATCAATGGGAGCTAAATATAAAGGTAAATTTACAGGTACATCAGGACTTGTAAATACTTATTCTACATTTTTCTCTCATCATATTTCTACAATGGAAGGTGGACTTATCTTAACAGATGATTTTGAGATATATTCTTTATGTAAATCTCTTAGAAATCATGGATGGACTAGAGATCAAGATGAAAACAGTCCAATTTACGGGAAAAAAGATGATGATTTTTTTGAAGCATATAGATTCATACTTCCCGGATACAATGTAAGACCAGGTGAACTTCAAGGAGCATTAGGATTACAACAGATAAAAAAACTACCTACAATGCTAACTCAAAGAAGAAAAAATGCTAAATATTTTGAGAGCAAATTTAAAAATGACAATAGGTTTATTATTCAAAAAGATACAGGTGAGAGTTCTTGGTTTAGTTTTGCAATGATTATTCATCAAGACAGTGGTTTAGATAGGGAGACTGTATTTAAAGCATTACAAAATGCTGAAATAGGCTATAGAATTATTACTGGTGGTAACTTTTTAGAGCATGATGTAATTAAGTACTTTGATTATGAAGAGACTAAGTCTGATAATGCAAGTTATGCACATAACAATGGCTTTTTTGTAGGTAATTCACCTCATGATTTAACAAAAGAGATAGATATCTTATTCAATGCATTAAAAGGCTTATAATTGCTATATATATCTTCTGCTAGTATTAAGAATAATAGTATTTTTGAAACTATAAATCAATTGAAAACTATTACAAATAATATTGAATTATCTGGTGGAACAAAGATACAAGAAGATATGTTAGAAAATATTTCCAAGTTAAAAAATAAAAAATTTAATTTTTTAGTTCACAGTTATTTTCCACCACCAATTAATGATTTTGTATTAAATTTTGCAGATACATCCAAGAAAACTAGAGCTTTTATTAGTGAAAGCATGAAATATGTAAAAGAATTAGATATATCATACTATTCAGTACATGCAGGCTTTAAAAGAGATTTTAAAATTAAAAATGAATTGTTGATAGATGGTAAAAGTTCGTTTTTAATGGAAAATATTATAAATAATATTTCATGGTTTTGTGATAGCTATACTGAAAAAATAGCATTAGAAAATTTATTTCCTAATGGACAAAAAGAAACTTGCTTTGCATCACATATTAATGAAATAGTAGAATTATTAGAATTAGATAGAAGGGTGTTTTTACTTTTAGATTTGGGTCACTTGAAAATTTCATCAAGGTTTTATAAATTTAATTATTTAGAGGCTGTGAACTTACTCTTTAATAAATACTCAGATAGAATATTAGAGATTCATTTATCTGAAAATAATGGGATGGAAGATAATCATTATATAATACAATCAGATAGTATTCAGTATATGATTTTAGAAAAGTTTAGAAAAAATATTATAGATAATAATATTAATTTAGTTATTGAGGCTAGAGGATATAGTATTGAAGAACTAAATCAGTGTTATGATTTATTAAATAAAATAAAAGGAGAAGAAAAATGAGTTCAAATATATTAGTTACAGGTGGTGCAGGTTATTTGGGTTCTGTTATGGTTCCAGAGTTATTAAAATTGGGACATCAAGTAACAGTATTAGATACATTTATGTTTGGACAAAATTCACTTGCTGATGTATGTCATCTTGATAATTTCAATGTAATTAAGGGTGATGCTAGAGATAAGTCACTTTTAAAGGCATTAACAAAAGATAAAGATATAGTTATTCCTTTAGCAGCACTAGTTGGTGCTCCATTATGTAACCGTGATATGATTGGTACAGTTACAACAAATAAGGATGCTATTCAAACATTATCTGATGTATTATCAAAAGAGCAAAGAGTTCTTATGCCAATTACAAATAGTGGTTATGGTGTAGGTCAAGATGGCATATACTGTACAGAAGAAACACCTCTAAACCCAATATCAACTTATGGACAAACAAAGGTTGATGCAGAAAAAATTATTCTTGAAAGAGAAAATTCTATGAGTTTTAGACTTGCAACTGTATTTGGGATGAGTTCAAGAATGAGACTAGATTTACTTGTAAATGATTTTACATATAGAGCTGTAAATGATGGTTTTATCGTAATTTTTGAAGGTCATTTTAAAAGAAACTATATCCATATTCGTGATGTTGCAAATGCTTTTATTCATGGAATAGATAATTTTGATACGATGAGAGGTGAAGCTTATAATGTAGGATTGTCCGATGCAAACATCTCTAAACTTGAACTTTGTGAAGTTATTAAAAAACAAGTTCCAAACTTTACAATAATGGAAGCTGAAATTGGGAAAGATCCAGACCAAAGAAATTATATCGTTTCAAATGATAAAATAGAAGCTACTGGTTTTAAGCCACAGTTTAGTCTTGATATGGGTATAAAAGAACTTATTAAAGGTTATACAATCATAAACAATAGTAAGTTTGCTAATGTTTAACAAAGATTCTAAAATATATGTAGCCGGACATACTGGTTTACTTGGGTCTGCATTAGTAAAAGTTCTTAATGAGGATGGCTATGAAAATATAATTACAAAATCACATCAAGAACTGGAATTAACTGATAAACTAGCAGTGGAAAACTTTTTTAAAGAAG
Organism: Arcobacter sp.; assembly: GCA_015663165.1. GTDB lineage: Bacteria > Campylobacterota > Campylobacteria > Campylobacterales > Arcobacteraceae > CAIJNA01. The sequence continues at coordinate 6,500 of DQSS01000303.1, forward strand.
GCGAAATTGATTTCATATTTTTATGTGCAGGTAAAGTTGGTGGTATTATAGGTAATAAAACTAAACCTGCTTCTTATTTACATGAAAATTTACTCATTCAAGATAATATATTTGAAATGGCAAATAAATATGAAGTTAAAAATTTGATATTTTATGGTTCATCTTGTACATATCCAAAAGTATGTCAACAACCAATGAAAGAAGAATATTGGCTAACAGGTGCAATTGAAGAGACAAGCATGGGTTACGCAGCAGCAAAAATCGCAGGAATCATAGGCTGTAAGTCGTATAATACACAATATGGTACAAACAGATTTATATGTGTTGTGCCTAACTCTATATATGGAGTTAATGATAACTTTGACTTAGAAAATTCTCATGTATTTTCAGCACTTATTAGAAAAATAGACACAGCAAAAGAGGAAGAACAAGAAAGCCTAACTCTTTGGGGTAGTGGAAATCCAAGAAGAGAATTTATCTACAGTGAAGATGTAGCAAGTGCTTCCATCTTTTTAATGAAAAACTCTAATAAATTAGAAAATAGTCATTATAATCTAGGCTCAGGAACTGATTATTCCATCAAAGAGTTAGCCGAAGCTATTTCAAAAGTAGTTGGTTATAAGGGTAAAATAGAATGGGATGTAGAAAAACCAGATGGTACGATGAAAAAACTACTAGATAGCAGTAGATTTTTAGCATTAGGTTGGAAGCCTAAAGTTAAGTTTGAAGATGGATTAAAAACAACTTATCAATGGTACAAGGAAAATTATGAGTAATATACAATTATTAAAAGAAAAATCAAAATTTATAAGATGTGAAACTTTAAGAATTCATAAATTAGCACCTGAGACAAGGGTAGCTTCATCTTTATCCCCTATTGAAATATTTGTATCTTTATATTATGGAGATATATTACATTTTAACCCAAAAGATCCTAGAGATGATAGCAGAGATAGATTTATAATTTCTAAAGGACATGGTTCTATCTCTATGTATCCGTTACTTGCAGATGTTGGTTTTTTTGATAAAAAAGAAATAGATAATGTGTGTACTAATGGTTCATTTTTAGGTGGTATTCCCGATCCTATTATTCCAGGATATGAAACTGTAAATGGTTCTTTAGGACATGGTCTTGGTGTAGGCTGTGGAATGGCAGTTGCACTAAAAACTAAAGAAAAAAAGCAAAATGTAGTTGTTTTAACTGGGGATGGAGAACTGAATGAAGGCTCAAACTGGGAAGCTATAATGTTTGCCCCTCAGCATAAGCTAGATAACTTTACTCTCATAGTTGATTATAATAAAGTATCTATGCTTGATTTTAGTAAAAATATTATAAATATGAATTCATTAAATGATAAGTTTAAAGCATTTAATTGGAAAGTTTATGAAGTGATTGATGGTCACGATGCAGAAGAAGTTTCTAATACACTAAAAGAAGCCATAAACGATAGGGATAATAAACCAAAAGTAGTAATAGTAAATACTATAAAAGGTAAAGGTGTGCCATTTTTAGAAACACACTCTTTAAGCCACATACTATCAGTTAAGCCAGAAGATATTGATACTTTAATAGAGGAGATTCAAAATGCAGATTAAAGCCATGAGAGATGTGTTTTTACAATCATTATATGAAAAAATGGAAACTAATAAAAAAATATTTTTTGTTACAGCAGATTTTGGTTCACCTATATTAGATAAAATTAGAGAAGATTACCCAAATAGATTTATAAATGTTGGTATAGCTGAACAAAATCTTGTAAATGTTGCTACAGGTTTAGCACTAGAGGGTTTTATAGTTTATGCTTATGCCATTGCTCCATTTATAACTATGAGATGTTATGAGCAAATAAGAGTAAATGTATCGGTACTCTCACATGTAAGACCTATGAATATAAATCTTATAGGAGTTGGTGCAGGAGTTAGTTATGCTATGAGTGGACCTACTCATCATTGTCTTGAAGATTTATCTATTATGAAAACACTACCAAATATGGAAGTATTTTCTCCAAGTGACTATATGACTGCTGAAGCTTATGTAGAACGAACATTAGCTATTAAAAAACCAAAATATATAAGGTTTGATGCTAAGCCAATGATTGCCCTAGAAGATGAGATTCAAGACTTTGATAATGGATTTAGAGTTTTACAAAATGGTAAAAAACTAGCTATCATTTCTACTGGATATATGAGTCAAAAAGCTATGGAAATTGTAAAAGATTTTGATATTACACTTATAGATTTATATTTTTTAAATAACTATGATAAAAGTAAACTAAAAAATGCTTTAAAAGATATAGACAATATAATAACGATTGAAGAAGCCTTTAAAAGTTGTGGTGGGTTAGATGCTGAGATTAACTTTAATTTTAAAGATAAAAAAATAATTAATCTTGGTTTTGAAAAGAAATATACATTTGAAATAGGAAGTCGTGAATTTGTTCATGAAGAGAATGGTATTGGTGTTGATGATATAATTAATGAAATAAAAAAGGTAATATAATGCTAGATATACTATTTATAAACCCAGGCGATAGAAAAGCAGTATTTCAGGATTTAGGTAAAGACCTTACTGCAATTGAACCACCATTTCAAATAGCTTCTTATGCTAGTTTTCTTAGAAATGAAGGTTTTAATGCAGCTATATTGGATGCTAATGCTGAGAATATCTCTCCTGAAGAAACAGCATTAAAAGTAAAGGAGTTAAATCCTCTTTTAGTGGCACTTATTGTGTATGGAAACCAACCATCAGCTAGTACTCAAAATATGACTATATCTGGTCGCATAGTTACAGCAGTTAAAGAGGCGACTAATTCTAAAGTAGTAATGGGTGGACTACATCCATCAGCACTCCCTAAAAGAACTTTAGAAGAGGAAAATGCTGATTTTATTATTGAAGGTGAAGAACAAATTCCATTAAAAGAACTAATTGAGTGTTTAAAAAGTGATAATGACTTATCGAAAGTTAGTGGGCTTTGGTATAAAGAAGATAAAAAAACAAAAAATAATTCAAAAGCAAAGTTAATAGATGATTTAGATAAATATTTACCAATTGCGGCCTGGGATTTACTTCCTATGGATAAATATAGAGCACACAATTGGCACTGTTTTGATGACATAGAAAACAGAATGCCTTATGGTGCAATATATACATCTCTTGGGTGCCCTTATAAATGTACATTTTGTTGTATAAATGCTCCGTTTGGTGGGAATAGTATAAGATATAGAACACCGGAACTTGTAGTAGAAGAGATAGAACTTTTAAGTAAAAAGTACAGTATAAAAAACATCAAAATAATTGATGAGATGTTTGTTCTGGATGAGAGGCACTATATGAAAATAGTAGATTTACTTATCGAAAAAGATTTGGATCTTAATATTTGGGCTTATGCTAGAGTAGATACTGTTCATGAAAATACTTTAGCTAAAATGAAAAAAGCAGGTTTTAACTGGTTGGCTCTTGGAATAGAATCAGCAAATGCAGAAGTACGAGATGGTGCATCTAAAAAGATGAGAGTAAGTGATATCCAAAGTATAGTAACTAAGATACAAGATGAAGGCATAAGAGTAATAGGAAACTATATATTTGGTTTACCTGATGATACAAAAGAGTCTATGCAAGATACATTAGATATGGCCAAAGAGCTAAACTGTGAGTTTGGAAACTTTTATTGTGCTATGGCGTACCCAGGATCAGAACTTTACAATATTGCTTTAAATGAAGGCTGGGAACTTCCAAAAGAATGGACAGGATACTCTCAACACTCTTATAATATACAACCTCTACCTTCAAAAACTGTTAGTGCAAAAGATATAGTAGCTTTTAGAGATAATGCTTTTCATGAATATAATGAAAACCCAAGATATTTAGACATGTTAGAAGAACAGTTTGGTAATGATGTAAAAGAGCATATGGAAGAGATAACAAAGACTAGATTAAAAAGAAGAATTTTAGAATGTTAATAAAGCTACTCAAAACAATACTACCAAAAAGTTTAAAAGAAAAACTTGTCAAAATTAAAAATGAATATTTTGATGGTTATGCTTTAAAATCATATTCTCAAGAAGG
>DQSS01000287.1 GCA_015663165.1 Arcobacter sp.
CTAATATTAATACTTATTGATAAAATATGTAATTGTGAAAATTAGGAAGATAAGAAATACTATTCCATAAGTTTTGAACTCTTCAACTGATGATAAAAATATTTCACCAAGATAAAAGGCACTCAGTCCAACAACTAAAGACCAAATAATTGCGCCAATAGCATTAAATACAAAAAACTTTTTCATATCAAATTTTGTAAGACCTATAGTAAGTGGTATAAGAGTTTTTATACCGTAGATATATTTTTGAAAAAGGATAGTTGTACTTCCGTATTTTCTCATCATAAGATGTGCAAGGGCAATTTTTCTTTTATGCTTTTTCATCATATCTTTTGCGTAGTCTTTATTGTTTCTTGCAATTGTAAATAAAAATTGATCACCAACTATATTTGCAATAGCTGCAACTACTAAAACAGTATAAATATTAAGCTCACCACTTGATGCAAATACTCCTGCAATGGCAAGTCCAAGCATACCACCACCAAAGCTATATAAAAATAATGCTATATAACCCCAGTCGTGTATAAAACTTTCCATCTATTTAGATATACCGAAAAATTTTAATGCTTCTTTTTGATCATCATCAAGTTCCGATAAGTCAAGTTTTGTAATAATATTTACAATAAATTCTTTTATTTGAACTCTTGCTTTTTCTACATCACTTAACACAGCATAAGCATTAAATCCCATAGGATGATCGTTGAATACAAATTCACCATCACAATGTTCTTCAATAAACTCTGCAATTTTTCTATATGTGATATCATCAAAAGCAATAGCATGCCAACCATATAATTCAATTTGTTCATCAGTAAACAAATCTATACCATCACTTGGATGGTCATTGTATAAATAGTTGTTTTTATTTTCAGCTATAAGTTTTAAAAACTCAGCTGGTTTTTCTATTTCTGTTTGTTTCACACTATAAAGCCTTAGCCATCACTTCATTTAATCTTTTTACAAAAGCAACAGGATCTTTTATATCCATACCTTCTGCCATTTTTGCTTGATCTAAAAGTAACCAAGAGATAGTTTCTATAGTTGAATCATCAGAACAACCATTTAGACTTTTTACAATTGCATGGTCAGGATTGATTTCTAAAATAGGTGCAGATTCTGGCATCTCTTGACCCATAGATTTCATCATAGCTGCCATTTGTGCCATAGGATCGTTTGGATCTTTAACTACACAAGAAGGAGAATCACTTAGTCTATCTGTTGTTTTTACATCTGAAACTGCTTCACCTAAAGTAGTTTTGATTTTTTCAACGATATCTTTAAAAGTCTCTGCAACTTCTTTTGTTTCTTCTTCTGTTTTTTCAGTCTTAGGAGCTTCACAAGATGTTATATCTTTAAGAGACCATTCTTTGTAAGCACCAATTGCAGGAGTGACAACTTCATCAATCTCTTTATCATCTAAAATTAATACTTCAATATTATTTTTCTTGTATGATTCCATTAAAGGAGAGTTTCTAAGCATTTTTTCATCTTCACCAACAATATAGAAAATAGCTTCTTGTTCTGTTGATGCTCTTTCTTTATATGCTGCAAGTGAAGTCATAGATTCTGTATCATTTGTAGATTTATATCTTACAAGTTCTAATATAGCATCTTTATTCATATAGTCTTGGTATACACCTTCTTTTAAAGGTCTGTTATATTGTTCTATAAATTCTTTATATTTTTCTTCATTTTTAGCTAACTTTTTGATTTCACCTAAAACTTTTTTAATTGAAGATTGTTTGATATTTGCCATAACTTTGTTTTCTTGTAAAATTTCTCTTGAAACATTCAATGGTAAATCTTCACTATCGATGATACCTTTTACAAATCTTAAATATGTAGGTAAAAGTTCTTTTTCATCATCAGTGATAAACACTCTTTTAACATAAAGCTTAACACCAGGTTGAAAATCAACTCTATACATATCCATAGGAGCAACTTTAGGAATGTAGAATAATGTTGTATATTCACTCACACCCTCAACTTTAGTATGAACATAAGCTAAAGGATCTGAACTATCATGAGAAATAGTTTTATAGAACTCATTATAATCATCAGCTTTTAGCTTTGCTTTTGGTTGAGACCATAAAGCTGTTGCTTCATTTGCTTGCACTCTTTTCTTTTCCATAGTTGTTTTAGCTTCTTTTCCAGCTTCTTTATCTTCATCAGATAGTTCTTCTGTTACTTCTTCTGTGTAGTTTAAGAAAATTGGGAAAGGGATATGGTTTGAGTATTTTTTAACTATAGTTTCTATTCTTGATTTACTTAAAAAATCAGAAATTTCTTCTTCTTTTAGCTTGATATAGATAACTGTACCATGGTCTTCTTTAATACATGGGTTAAGTTCAAAACTTCCACTTCCATCACTTGACCATTTATAAGCTTGATCTTCACCAGCTTTTTTAGAGACAACATCAACGCTATCTGCTACCATAAATACTGAGTAAAAACCAACACCAAATTGACCTATTAAATTAGAATCTTTTTTAGCATCTCCACTTAAAGCTTCTATAAAAGACTTTGTACCTGATTTTGCAATAGTACCAATTGATGAAATTAAATCTTCTTCATTCATACCTACACCATTGTCTGCAATAGTAATAGAATTATCTTCATCATCAATTTTAATATTTATTTGAGGAGTTGATTGAATATTTTTTAATTTGTCATCTGTAAGTTTTAAGTATTCTAACTTATCAATAGCATCACTACAGTTTGATACTAGCTCTCTTATGAAGATTTCTTTATTTGAGTAAAGTGAGTGAGTCATTAGTTTAAGTAGTTGTCCTACTTCTGTTTGAAATTCGTGTTTTGCCATGGATTATTTCCTTTCATTAATTATTAAATTTTATTGAGTTGAAATACTAACATAATAATATAAAAAAAAGATAAATAACTAGCACTATATATATAAGAGTGCCAATAAAGTAATGTAGGTAAATTTTAATATATAATTTTGGTGGAGCCGTGGAGAATCGAACTCCAGTCTTAAAACAACTCAGTTTAGCGTCTACATGCTTAGATAAGGTTGATCAAATTTCACTTTTGTTTAGCTCACGCCTCCAAGGCTAAACTAAAGCTAAGATTTTAAATTGTCTTTATCTGTACAAATCAGTTCCAGATAAATAATCTATCTAGGGGTTGAGTCTCTAATGTTCTATATTTAGATAGAATCAATATAGTAGAAACCTCCGAAGTCTCTACCCAATTAAGGGGAGTCTTCTATCTATGCAGCGTGAGCTACAGCAGGAGAATAATTTGTATTATTTGCGTTTAAAAATTTGCGAACTTATTAAAGGTTGTTCAAGCCTACATGCAACTAAACCTTACTGCTCTAATCGATACCTGGTCGACCCCGTAAGAAAGTTAGCGTATTATAACTAAATTTTTGTATAATACCAAATGAAAAATATAATAGCACAAGTACTATCAGTACAAATAGGTAAGATAAAAATTATCAAAGATGAAAGTATGAAAGAAAAGAAGTGGGAAACTGGGTCATTTAAAAAGCCAGTATCTTCACAAATTGATGTAACTACTATGGGTATAAAAGGTGATGAAATATCTGATTTGATTCATCATGGTGGAATACATAAAGCTGTATTTGCAAATTCATATTTGAACTACCCTACTTGGTCAAAATTTTTAAATAAAAAGAATTTAGAGTTTGGTTCTTTGGGAGAAAATATTACATTTTCAAACATCAAAGAAGAAGATGTATGTATAGGTGATATTCATCAAATAGGTGAAGTTATACTTGAAGTATCTCAGCCAAGACAACCATGCTGGAAACTTTCAAAAATGCACAACATAGATATGTTTAAAGAGAATATATATGAAACTAATCGTACTGGTTGGTACTATAGAGTATTAGAAGAAGGTACTATATCTAAAGATGACTCAGTAGTACTTGTAAAAAGATTAGAGAGTGCTATTAGTATATTTCATGCAAATGAGATTTTAAAAGAGCCATCAAAATATGAAAAGAAAGCAAAACAACTTATAGACTTAAATGTTTTAAGTCAAGCATTTAAAAATAGTTTAATCAAAAGGTATAACAATGGAAAATAACAAAAAAGGTATTTTAATAATAGGTGCAGGTGGCGTAAGTACAGTTGCAACGATGAAATGTGCTATGAATATAGATACATTTGAAAAAATAACATTAGCAAGTAGAACTCTAATGAAATGTGCGAATATCAAAAGACAAATCAAAGAAAAAATCAATGTTGATATAAAAATTGCTATGGTAGATGCAGATAAAACAAAAGAACTTATAAAATTAATAGAAAAAGTAAATCCAAAAGTTGTACTAAATGTTGCTTTACCATATCAAGACCTTACTATTATGGATGCATGTAGTGCTACAGGTACTCACTACATTGATACAGCAAACTATGAACATCCAGATGAGGCAAAGTTTGAGTACAAAGAACAATGGGCTAGAAATGATGATTTTGAATCAAACAATTTAACTGCCCTACTTGGTAGTGGATTTGATCCAGGTGTTACAGGTGTATTTGTAAAATATGCCGAGCAAAATTTGCTTGATACTATAGAATATATCGATATCATGGATTGTAATGCTGGAGATCATGGATACCCATTTGCTACAAACTTTAATCCTGAGATAAATTTACGAGAAGTATCTGCAAATGGTAGATATTGGGAAGAAGGAAAGTGGATTGAAACTAAGCCACTTGAAATAAGAGTAGACCATAACTATCCAGAGATTGGGGTAAAGGCATCTTATTTACTTTATCATGAAGAGTTAGAATCTTTATGTAAAAACATAAAAGGTGTAAAAAGAATAAGATTTTTTATGACATTTGGAGATGCTTATATACAACATATGAATTGCTTACAAAATGTAGGAATGTTAGGTATAAAAGAAGTAGAACACAATGGACAAAAAATAGTTCCTATTGAGTTTCTAGCTACACTTTTACCTGACCCTTCTAGCTTAGGTGAAAGAACTGTAGGTAAAACAAATATCGGTTGTATAATGGAAGGTATAAAAGATGGAGTAAGAAAGAAGTTTTATATCTATCAAATCTGTGATCATCAAGAATCATACAAAGAAACTGGGGCTCAAGCTGTTTCATATACTACAGGTGTACCTGCTATGATTGGAACTAAGTTAGTTTATAATGGAACTTGGGATTTAAATGGTACAGTTAATATTGAAGAGTTTGATGCAAATCCATTTATGGATGAGCTTATGAGCCAAGGACTTCCTTGGAAAGTATTAGAGATGGAAGTTTAAACTTCCTCTCTTTTGTTATTTTGTAACGATATCTAAAAAGTCTTTTGGATTTTTATATCCTACGATTTTTTTAGATTCTTCTTCTTTACCATCTTTATCCCAGAAGATCAAAGCTGGTGGTCCAAATACATTGAACCTTTTCATTAAAGCTTTATCTGCATCTGTATTTTCTGTTACATCTACTTTAAGAAGTGTATAACCTGCTAAGAATTCTTGTACTCTAGGATCAGCATAAGTGATATGCTCTAACTCTTTACAAGATACACACCATGAAGCCCAAAAATCAAGCATTACTGGTTTTGATGAGTTTTTAATAGCCGAATCAAGTTCAGCACTTGTTTTTACATATTCAAAATGTACATATTCTTTTACAGTGTTTGTTGAAAGGTATGCAAAGTATCCTGCAAGTACTATTAAAACTACTGCAACTATTTTTCCAAATGTATTTGAATTTTTTAGTAAATATACTGCACTTCCTAAAGAAAGTAATGCATATAAAACCCATATAATCCATTGGTCAAGAAGTCTATCTAGCATATAAATAGCAAGAGCAATCATAATCACACCGAATACTTTTGATACAGTTTCCATCCAACCACCTGGTTTTGGCATATATTTTCCGGCCCCCGCACCTACAAGTAATAGTGGAGCACCAAGACCTAAACTCATAACAAATAAAGCAAGTCCACCAAGAACTGCATCACCTGTTTGTCCTATGTATACTAAAGCACCTGCAAGTGGTGGAGCAACACAAGGTCCAACTATAAGAGCTGATAAGAATCCCATAAGTGCAACTCCAGCCATACCATGGTTGTCATTGTCTCCTGTAAATTTATTTACTTTATTTGTAAAACTTTGAGGAAGTTCTAAAGAATAGTACCCAAAAAGTGAAAAAGCAAGAGCTACAAATACACCTGCAAATGTCACAAGAACATAAGGATTTTGAAGCATTGCTTGAATATTTGCACCAAATAGTCCAGCTAAAATTCCTGCAATTGTATAAGCAACACTCATAGCAAGTACATAAACTAAAGAAAGCATAAATCCTTGAGATGCTGACATTTTTCCATCATTTTTATTTGTATGTTGCACTATTATACTTGATAAAATAGGAATCATAGGGAATATACAAGGAGTTAAAGATAATAATAATCCAAATCCAAAAAATGTAATCAGTATAAGAAAAATATTTCCATTTGTTAAAACATTTGCAATAGTCGTAGTTTCATCAACTTCTTCTTCAACTGCCACATCTGCTTTTGAAGAAGTACCACCAAATGAACCTGTGTAAGTATTTTTCATAGGAGCATAGCAAAGTCCTTTTTTAGAACAACCTTGATATTTTACTTTTATAGTATATTCACTATTTTCACCAATCGTTTTTTTGATAAGCTCTTTTGGTACTTCTATTTCAAAGTCCCCAAAATGTACTATAAACTCATGATATTCTACAGGTTTTCTATCAAATACTTCTTTAGTAACTTTCTTTTTATCAATATAGACTTTGATTTTATCATGATACAAATAAATAGTATCATCTATATCGATATTTATATTTATTGAATCTTTTTTCTCATATAAGTTTACCTTAAATGCTTCACTTGGAGGTAAAAAGTCGTTGTCGTTTGCAAAGGTACTACTTAACAAAAGTAGTAAAACCAGAATATATTTCATTATATTTCCTTGTGTAGAATTATTTAAAAAAATTATATCATAATTTTATGAATTTAGTATGAATAGGTTTGGGATAAGTATAAATAAAATCAAATTTTTAATTTGATTTTATTTTATTTTTATTTATTTTTTTGTTTCATCTTTTGATAAACTTTCAACTTCTCTTTCAAAAAGGTCTTCTTGTCTAAGACTAATACCTTTTATATGTGTAATAGGCACAGAAAATGCAATACCATCACCACTTGTAGTAATATGAAGTTTTCTAATCATCTCTTTAATAATACCATCAACAATAGCACTAGGAACGATAAATAATAATACAACATCATTTTCTTCAGGAGAGTGTCTATAGAAGTTATCTAGTTCAGCTAGACCCATACCATTTGCATTCATAATAGTAACTCCAGATGCACCTGCATCTTTTGCAGCATGAAGAGCATCGTCTTTTTTACCTTTAGGTACGATAACAATAACAGCAGAGAAATCTAGTGATAATGAATGTCTTAAATTAGTTGCATCAAGATTTACTGTTGATAAACTCATATCATCAACACCTTCAAGAGAACCATGTATTTTAGCTTCTCCTGATTTTTCATCTTGATCTGCTATTTCTGTATCACTTTTAACATGTAATTTTTCTACAATTATACCATAAGCCATAACTGTAATCATTGGGAATAATGAAGCAAAAGCAATAAGACCAAATCCATCAAGTAAAGGATCACGGCCAGGGATATTTGTAGCAAGACCGATACCAAGTGCCGCAACTAAAGGAACTGTTACAGTTGAAGTAGTAACCCCACCTGAATCATAAGCAATAGGTATGATATGTTTAGGAGCTATAAATGTAAGTCCAATAACAATAGCATATCCAACTATAATATAGTAATGAATTTGTCCACCATCAACAATTCTATATGCACCAAGAGCAATACCAAAAGCAACTCCAAAGGCAACAAATAGTCTAAGTGTCATATCATTTATCTTTCCATCACTAATCTCTTTTGCTTTTTTAGCAATAGCCATAAGTGCAGGTTCTGCCATAGTAGTAGAAAAACCAATAGCAAATGCAAATGCAAAGATAATCCATACATTGTTCATCTGAGTAAGTTGATAAGCCATAGATTCACCAAGAGCAAATAGACCCATTTCAAGACCAAGAATAAATGCATAAAGACCAAGTATTACAAGACCAAATCCAATAAGTACTGTTTTTAAGTTATCAATTTTTTTCTTTAATATTACATATTGGAAGAAGAAGATAATAGCTAAGATAGGAACAACATCTCTAACAACAGCTAAAATACCTGTGATAACTGACTCGGCTGTTATAGTAGCACTTTGAGAAACTGTAGCTTCTACAACAACTTTAGCAACTTCAGTAGCTTCTACAAAGTTATAAACATATATTCCATATACTTGAACAAATATCATAGGAGTAAGAGAAGCAAAAGCAATAAGACCAAATCCATCAATCATAGGGTTTCTACCTTTAATAGTAGAAGCAAGTCCAATACCAAGTGCAGCTACCAGAGGAACTGTAACTGTAGAAGTTGTAACACCACCTAAATCGTAAGCAAG
>DQSS01000108.1 GCA_015663165.1 Arcobacter sp.
ACTGCTATATCTGAGAATGTATTATTTGTATCTTTAAATGCCAATTTATCACCTTTTATATCCATAATTATATCTAAATAAGGATTCTATATGGCCTATTTAAAGGGTTTTGGTGAGTTTCATTTTTGAATTTACTGTGCAGTGGTTTCTTAATACAGATCAAGGGTCACAATACACATCCTATATTCATACTCAAAGATTAAAAGATAATGGTATTATCATTTCTATGGATGGTAAAGGAAGAGCAACTGATAATATTTGTATAGAGAGATTCTGGCGAAGTGCAAAGGTTGAGAAAATATATCTTAATGAATATTTTAAAATTAGTACTTTGAAAAATGATGTATCTGATTATATGCAATTTTATAATTATAAAAGATTTCATGAAACGTTAAATTATAAAAAACCTATGAATGTATACTTGAATAGTATGAAAATAAATTATGAAAATTATAGTAAATTAGATGAAGTTGTAGCATAAGGTTACAGGGTATGAAAGGAATTAGATTTTACAGAAAGTTGTCTTGACTTATTGGGGTAGTATAACAAATCAAGCATAACAATTTGTAGTAGAAAAATTAGGTTAACCCATCTTTGCCACTCAAACTTCATAAAACCTTAATTTAAGCTATATATAAGTACTTTTAAAACTACAAACCCCTTTAGATGAAGAGTATTAATCCTAAAATCTTAAAGTAATGACCGAATTTATACACTACTTGACTTGGAGATATAAAACTGCTATAATATGAAAAATTATAAAAAGTAGTCAGTATGTTTATAAGAAGAACTGTATCAAAGAATAAGAAATATACTAATGAAAAATACTATACTTATAGATTAGTAGAATCATACAGAGTAGATGGTAAAGTAAAACAAAGAGTGTTGATAAATCTAGGAGCAGATTTTGCTGTTGATAAAGATAATTGGTCTATTTTATCTTCTCGTATAGAAGATATCATTAAACAAAGAGAATCTTTGTTTGAAATAGATAAAGAGTTAGAATCATTAGCACAACAATATGCTTTACAAATAATATCACATAGCCAAAACATTACAGATGAAACAGATACTCACTATAAAGATATTGATATAAATTCAATAGAACAAGTAAACCCAAAAACTATAGGAACTGAACATATAGTATATGAAACTATAAAAGAGTTAGAACTGCCAAACCTATTTGAACAATTAAACTTTACACCAATACAGATAAATAGTGCCATAGGTACACTTATATCAAAGTGTTGTAGCCCTGGAAGTGATAAGCATAGTATAAAATGGCTAAATGAGCATAGTGGTGCTGGTGAACTGTATGGTTGTGACTATAATAAAATATCAAGTAATAGCTTCTATAGAGCAGCTGATCTACTAATTGATAATAAAGATAAAATAGAACAACATCTTTATAGTAAAGCTAAGCAACTATTTAAATATGATGAAACAATTACACTTTATGATTTAACCAATACATACTTTGAAGGGCAAGCCAATAATATTACTAAAGCAGCACGAGGAAGAAGTAAAGAAAAGCGAAGTGATGCAAAAATAATAACACTAGCAGTAGTTCTAGGTATAGATGGGTTTGTTAAAAATAGTAAGATATTTAAAGGTAATGTATCAGAACCATCTACACTCAAAGAGATGATGGCAGGTCTACACATTCAAACAACTAAAGATAATGAAAACAAAATATTATTTACTACAAATAAGAACTCACTAGTTATTATGGATGCTGGTATTGCATCTCAGGAGAATTTAGATTATTTAAAAACTAATGGTTATGAATATCTAGTAGTTAGTAGAAAACAGAATAAACAATATGATGATAGTAAAGCTATAACAGTTAAAGTAGATAAAGATGATAACTCAATAGTAAGAGCTCAAAGAGTTGAGATAAAATCAGAAGATGGTACTATAGAAGAGATAGAACTATATTGTCATTCAAAGCCCAGAGAAGCCAAAGAGAATTCAATGCAAGAAAGAGTACAAACAAAATTCATAAAAGCTATTGAATATCTAAATGATGGTTTAGTATTACCAAGAAGAACCAAAGATTACGATAAAGTTTTACAAAAAGTTGGGGCTTTAAAAAGTGATCATTATACAATATCTAAATACTATACTATTTGCGTAAAGAAAGACCCAAATAGTACTAATGCTATAAGTGTAACATATAAAGAAAAGATAGGCACAGATGATAAAAGTGCTATGAATGGAGTATATTGTTTGAGAACAAATAATACAATAATGGACAATAAAACTCTTTGGAAAACATATACATCACTTACTGATTTAGAATCTGTATTTAGAACATTAAAAACAGAATTAGGTCTTAGACCAATATTTCATAAAACAAGTAATAGAGTTGATGCACATCTATTTATAACATTAATGGCATATACTATAATACATACAATTAGATATAAACTAAAAGCACATAACATAAACTATAGATGGAATACTATTAGAAATATAACTCACAACCAAGCAAGAATAACCACTACAGCTAAATGTAAAGATGGAAAAATATTATATTTAAGAAAAAGTTCATTACCAAATGAAAAACATAAAGAGATATTGAATATTTTACAACTAACTCATAAAGCAGGTAAAACAACAAAAATATTTAAATAATCACAAATGTAGTGCAGGTAAATTTTAACAATAGGCTAGAAATGGCTTAGATAAAGGGTTTGTTTAAAATGGATGATGAAGATGGGTTAAAATATACAGAGATGTAAGATTTTCTAAAGATAAAACGCCTATGAAAGATAAAATTGGCTTGATTTTTTGGCAAGGAAATGCCCATAGAATGCAAAGTTCTTCTTTTTATATGCATTATACTAAAGATACTTACTTTATTGCTACAGGGATTAGAAATTTCAAACCAGAAATATTAAAAAAATATAGGCTCTATTTAAAAAATGAAACTAAAAGAATTGAACTTTATAATATTTTAGAAAACTTAAAAGAAAAAGGATATAAACTACCACCTAAAAAATTTAAAAATATACCAAAAGTTCTTAGTGATTATAAAGAAGATATACATATAGATTTATCTACTTATGGTGCAATATTTGCATTTGAAGAATTTAAAATTGACAAAACTTTTTATACTTTAAATATTGTTGATAGATGTTTTAAGATATACAGCGACATGAAAGACTTACAAGAATGGGTATATAAGATGACTTTATCTTGAAATTTAAATTATATTAGCCCTTGAACTAAGCAGTAAAATATCAATATTTTATTATTTCACATTTTTTAATGCATAATTTGGATTAATTTGATATTGCCATCTAATATTAAGAAAAGTATAGTAAAATATCTTTTACCTTATATGGTTTAAATTAAACCATCCTATAAAGAATAGCTTAAACGAATAGCTATTTTTTTAGGCATTACTTTATTGTTTC
>DQSS01000192.1 GCA_015663165.1 Arcobacter sp.
ATTATATTATAATTTTGTTAAGGATATGGTAATATAAAACTTTAATTCAATATATTATTAATCTTATGATTTATTAATTCAAAGTTAGAATTTTTAGTGATATTATCATCTTGTAAATATAGTTTTTTATTTATTTTAATCATTACTGATTTAACTCTAAAATCCTTGTTCCAATAGTTTGTTGGTACTAAACTACCTTTGTATGGCTGATTTATTTCTACATTATAGTTACTAAATTGAGATTTTATTTTTTCTACTAATATATCATCTGTATGATTGGGTTCAAATCCTATGCAAATATCAAGTAGTGATATATTTTCATGAAACCAATATCTTTCATTAGAAAATGAATGACAATCTATAATTGTACATTTTTTATAACGCTCTAATTTTCCATTTGTTAGATGATTTAATACCTTATGATGATTATCAAAATATTCTCTTATTTTTTGTTTGTTTTTTATATCCCTTAGAGGTTTTTCATCTAAAATTGAATTTTCATAGAATCAACCAAGTTTAAATTTTTGATGCATTTTTTCAAAATTATCATCTTCAAATCTTTCTGGATAAAAGAATAATCTAGAATATTTATTTTTGACACCACCATAACAATTGTATAGGTCCTTAAAAAGTTCATTAGTAAAAATATTGGCATATTGAAATATATTATTTTTTGAATTTAGATTGTAGTCATTTATATATTGCTGGTATTTCAGTACCACAATGAGGAAGATGGATTAGATAATGATTGTTTTTTATTGTTTATAAATCCTTTATTTATATATTGTAAAAGTTGCATATGATAACTAATCAATCATACTTGAATACATAATGACAAAAACTAAGTTCTATTTTTAATTATTCTATTTAATATTAGTATAAATATTTAGAATTATTTTGGTATAATGCTCATACAAAAGTTAATAAGCTGTGTTTTGCAGTATAACAAACTCACCTCAAAACAAATCAAACAAAAGGTTCTTTACTAAATATGGAAGAAAAAACACAAGCCCAAGAAATTCAAGAAGAAAAGAGAAAAGATGCAGAGTCAAGACAAAAAAAGCCTGCACCTAAGAAAAATAACAATCAAAACAAAAACAAATCTAGAACGCATGTACCAGTTAAAGGTCTTACTTTAGATGACTTAAGAAAGCAAACAACAGATGAGCTAATCGAAGTTGCAAAAAAACTTGAAGTTGAAAATCCTCAAGAGCTTATGCGACAAGATTTAATCTTTACTATTTTATCTTCTCAGATAACAGCTGGTGGATATATACTGTTTACTGGTATTTTAGATATCAAAGATGCTGGATTTGGATTTTTGCGAGCTTTAGATGGTAACTTTAGAGATTCATCAAATGATGCTTATGTTAGTTCAACTCAAATTAAAAGATTTGCTCTTAGAACTGGAGATATTGTAAGTGGTCAGGTTCGACCACCTAGTAAAGAAAGTGAAAAGTACCATGCTCTTTTAAAAGTTGAAGCAGTAAACTACTTACCAATCAACGAAGCAAAAAATAGACCACTATTTGATAACCTTACTCCTTTATATTCTCTTGAAAGATTCCAGTTTGAGTACGAAAGTACAAAAATGACAGGAAGAATTCTTGATATGTTCTCACCTATGGGAAAAGGACAAAGAGGTCTAATCGTTGCTCAACCAAAATCTGGTAAAACAGAGCTGTTAAAAGAATTAGCACATGGTATTTCTGCGAATCACCCTGATGCTTCACTTATGGTACTTCTAATTGATGAAAGACCTGAAGAAGTTACAGATATGCAAAGAAGTGTAAAAGGTGAAGTATATAGTTCTACTTTTGACTTACCAGCACAAAACCATGTAAAAGTTGCAGAATTAGTTATTGAAAAAGCAAAAAGACAAGTTGAAATGGGAAAAGATGTAGTTATATTACTTGATTCTATTACTAGACTTGCTCGTGCATACAATACTACAACACCAAGTTCAGGTAAAGTACTTTCTGGTGGTGTTGATGCAAATGCTCTACATAAACCAAAAAGATTCTTTGGAGCTGCAAGAAATATTGAAGAGGGTGGTTCTTTAACTATTATTGCAACTGCTTTAGTTGAAACTGGTTCTAAGATGGATGAAGTTATTTTTGAAGAGTTTAAAGGTACAGGAAACTCAGAAGTTGTTCTAAGTAGAAAAGCAGCAGAAAGAAGAGTTTATCCAGCATTTAATATTATAAAATCTGGTACAAGAAAAGAAGAATTACTTCTGCATCCAGATGAATTACAAAAAATATGGATTCTTAGAAATGCTATGGCAGAGATGGATGAAGTTGAATCACTTAAATTCTTATACTCTAAGATGAAAAAAACAGATACTAATATAGAATTTTTAATATCTATGAATGCATAAAAATGAAAAAAATATTTTTAAGTGTAGTATTACTTGTAAATTTATTTGCTTATGAAGTAGCACCATCTTGGTACCCTTCAACTAATACAAATACATTTATAGCATTTGGAGATGGTAAAGATTTCGATTCTGCTATTTTATCTGCACTTATAAATATAAACAATGAAGTAAATTCAACTCTAAAAATAACAAATCTAGATATTGACATATTAGAAGAAGATATGATTGAAAATCACTTTTTCATAAAGATTGAATATAAGTCAAAGACACTACTAGCTCAACTTACAAAAGATATTAAAAACCTTACTTTTAAGGGTGATGAAGAGACAGATAAGTATTTGTTAAATACAAAGTTATTAAAAGACTTGTACAGTACTTTTTCTTATTTTCCAAATATTAGTATGGATTTGAACTATTTATATTTCAATGAAAACAAATATATCATAAAATCAAAAGACTTTGAAAACTTACTTTCAAATACAACATCTCCTGATATTTTTTTAGATTTAAATGATATTCTAATTAGTGGAGAAACTTATTTTTTAAAAATATTACCTTCTTATAGTGGTTATGTAACACTTCTTCAAGTAACAGGTACAAAAGACTTTAAGATACTTTTCTCAAATAAACTTCTCAGAACAAACAAAGCAACAATATATCCAAACTTTAAAAGTTCAGATGGCTTAGAAGTAGTGCTATCATCAGGAATTTTAAGTACAAAGATAATGACTATGGCAGTTATTTGTCAAACAAAAAAAGAGTTTAGTGATAGACTATCTTTAACTTCTTTTTTAAATAAAATTGGTGAATGTTCTTATACATCAATAGTTTCAAAAGTAAACTAAGTAAATATGAAAGCAGGAGTTTTTGATAGTGGAGTAGGTGGTCTTACTGTTGTAAAGTCTTTAAGAAAAGCTAAACTTTTCGAAGAGATTATTTACTATGGTGATACTGCAAGAGTACCTTATGGTACAAAAGATAAAAGTACTATCATATCTTATTCTCTTGAAACATTAGAATTTTTCAAAAATTTTGATATTGATATACTAATAATAGCTTGTAATAGTGTAAGTGCATTTGCAATCAATGAAATAAGACAAAATATCAATATTCCAGTTGTAGGTGTAATAGAATCTGGTATTTTAGCTTTAGAAGACTCTATACAAGATAAGAACTCAAATATATTAGTTCTTGGGACAAGGGCAACTATAAACTCAAAACTATATCCAAACGGACTAAATACTCTAGGATATAAGAATATTATATCAATAGCAACACCACTTTTTGTACCACTGGTTGAAGAAAATATTTTAAATGGAAATATTTTAAATGAAACTATGAAATTATACTTTAAAGATTTAAAAGATATTGATGCTGTTATTTTAGGATGTACTCATTTTCCTTTGATACAAGATGAAATAAGTAAGTTTTTAAATGGAGCAAAGACTATACATAGTGGAGATGCTATCGTAAAGTATCTAAAAAAAGAATATGATTTTAAAGAAAATATTATCTCAAACAATGAAGATACAAAAATAACTTTTTTTGCATCATCTGCACCAGACAATTTAAAACAAGTAGCCAAAAACTGGCTAAATATAAAACAATAAAAGGCATCTTATGAGCAATCAAGTTTTAGCATTAAAATATAGACCAAAAAGATTTGAAGATTTAATTGGACAAGATACAATATCAAGAACACTAAGCCTTGCATTGGATACAGATAGACTATCTCATGCTTATTTATTTTCAGGTTTAAGAGGTAGTGGAAAAACATCAACTGCAAGAATTATGGCAAAAGCACTAGTATGTATAAATGCACCCACATCAAAGCCATGCGAAGTTTGTGATGCTTGTAAAAGTGCAAACGAAGCAAGACACTTAGATATTATAGAGATGGATGCCGCATCTAATCGTGGAATAGATGATATCAAAGATTTAATAGAACATACAAAGTATAAACCCACTTCGGCAATGTTTAAAGTATTTATTATTGATGAAGTACATATGCTTACACCTCAAGCATTTAATGCACTTTTAAAAACACTTGAAGAACCTCCTGCATTTGTTAAATTCATACTTGCAACAACTGATCCTTTAAAATTACCAGCAACTATTCTAAGTAGAACTCAACATTTTAGATTCAAAAAAATTGCACCTAAAAATGTACTTCATCATTTAACTCATATTTTAAATCTTGAAAATGTAAATTTTGAAAATGAAGCTTTAGAAATACTTATAAGAAGTGGAGAGGGAAGTTTAAGAGATACTTTAACACTTCTTGATCAAGCTATTATTTACTCTAAAGGTTCAGTATCTACAACTGCTGTTACAGATATGATGGGTATGATTGATCCTGAATTTATGAAAGAACTATTTACTACAATTCTAACAAACCAAGATATAACAAAAATACTTCATGAACTAGATGCATATGAAACAGGTGAAGTTATTGATGAGATGATAATCTACCTAAAACAAAGAATGTTAGCAAAAGATGTAATGTTTGATGTATATTTGTTTGATAGATTTTTTAGAATATTAGGAGAAGCTAAACAGTTATTAGAACTAAATAGTGATGGTGGATTTGTACTTATTTTAACGCTAAGTAAAATGAGTGAAGCAAAAAATCTTAAAACTATAGATGAGATAATTGCAGAAGTAGAAGCTATACCTACTATTACTCCATCTAAAGTACCTATGCCTATAGTTATAAATGATGATATTTTAGAAGAAGTGCAAGTGATACCAGATATGATAGTTGAAAATGAGATACAAGAAACTGTAATCAAAAATATACCTGTACAAAATGATGCAGTAGAAGAAGTTGTTGTAGTTGTACAAGAAAACTTATATGATGTGGTTACAGCTAAAATATATGATAGAAGTCATGACTTGGGTGAGTGTTTTAAGGAGTGCTTTACTTTTAACTCATATGAAAATGGAATCTTAACTATAAATTCAAGTGCTAGTGGAGATTGTAAGATATTATTATTTAAACACTTTTCTTATATAAGAGGATTTATAGAAGATACTTATGGAATGGACACTCAAATAGAGTTCAATAAAATAGTAAAGGACTTACCCCGCTAAAATAAAGCCAGTATATGAACCTATCATTGATCAAACAAGTTCAATGATAGAAGATATTGAGTTAGGAAGTGGTTGTGTAGCAACTATGGGAGCTACAAGTGCTCCATCTTTGGCTCAAAAAGAAGTAAGTATAAATGATGTTTTAAACTCTAGCTTTGTAAATAAAGCAATAGAGTTATTTCAGCCAGAAACTCAAATAAGAGTTAAAAGCAAGTTATAATTGTTGAAGTGTTTATGCTAGATTTGTATAAACATTTTGAACATCTTCATCATCTTCAAGTTTATCAAGTAAAACGGTTAATGCTGTCATTTGTTCATCAGTGATTTCAATAGGAGTATTTGGTATTCTTTGTAGTGAACCTTTTTCTATCTCTATTTCTAATTCTTCTAGTTTATTAGACATATTTCCAAAGTCAGTATAATCAGCAAATATCTGAATACTTCCGTCTTCTTCTTGAATTATCTCTTCAAGTCCAGCATCAATAAGTTCCATCTCTAACTCATCGATATTCATCTCTAACTTAGTAACTTCAAATATAGCTTTTCTTGAAAACATAAATTCTAAAGAACCAGTTGGTACTAAAGAACCATCTGTTTTATTAAATATAATTTTTACATTTGCAACTGTTCTTGCTGTGTTATCTGTAGCTGTTTCTACAAAGATAAGAACACCATGTTGCCATTTACCTTCATAGTTTACTTCTGCAAGGTGTGCAACATCTTTAGCACTTGCTCTTTTAATAGCTGCTTCAATATTGTCTTTTGGTAAGTTTTGTGACTTTGCTGTTGCTATGGCTGTTCTTAATGATGGATTTAAAGCAGGATCACTATCTCCAGCTTTTGCTGCAATTGTAATTGCTTTTGCAAGTTTTGGGAAAAGTTTTGACATATTCCCCCATCTTTTTAATTTTGATGCTTTTCTATATTCAAATGCTCTACCCATTGTTTTGTTCCTTTTGTAATTCTTCTAATGTTTTTTTAACTTCATCTACATGTAATATTTGAAACTTTTCACCTTTTACAGTTTTGTTTTTTCTTACACTTACTTTTCCCCAAATATGTGCTATTTGACCATCTGGGTTTATTAGGAAAGTTGTTCTTACAACTCCCATACTTTCTCTACCCATAAACTTTTTAAGTTGCCAAACTTTATAAAGCTCACATACAACTTTTTCTTCATCAGCAAGAAGTGTGATATCTAAATTTTGTTTAGCTATAAAGTTTCTATGTTTTTTAGGACTATCTGGACTTACACCTAAAACAACGGCATCTAAGTCTTCAAAGTGCTCAATTTTTTCAGTAAAGTCACAAGCTTCATTTGTACATCCTGGAGTATTGTCTCTTGGGTAAAAGTATAATACAATCCATTTACCTTTTAAGTCTCTTAGGCATATTTCAACATCATCTTGATTTGGTATACAAAACTCTGGTGCTTTTGAGTTGATTTCTAACATCTAATCCCTTTGTTTATTTTTTGAATTATAGCTAACTTAGTGTTAAATTTGCTTTTTATTTTTAAATACATAACCAACAATCAAAATAGATATAGATACAAGCGTGATAATAACTATTTGAGATAAATATTCTTTAATCAACATTTGGTTTTCACCAATAAAATACCCCAATGCCACAAGTACAGCAGACCAGATAAATACACCTAAAGACGTATATAAAATAAATACTTTCAAGTTCATCTTCGATAATCCTGCAGGTATAGATATAAGCTGTCTAATCCCAGGAATCAATCTTCCAGTAAATGTTGATATTGCACCATGCTTTGCAAAAAATACTTCCATTTTGTCTAAAGATTCATTTGAGATAAAAAAGTATTTACCATATCTTAAAAGAAATGCTCTACCAACATATAATGCTCCAAAATAATTTATCAAAGCACCTAGTATTGAGCC